>JAFATL010000059.1 GCA_019243975.1 Actinomycetota bacterium
GGGCATTGAGCCCGCCATCCACCGGTGCGCCGCGCTGGGTGACTCGCATCGGAGACGGCTGCGCAACGGTGGGGCGGCGGCTCGATGCCGCCGCAACGGCGCATACAACTAAAACCATCTCGGGCTGTATCAGGGGAAGAGGGACGCCCCCATTGGGCCGGGCGTAGGTCAATGGTTTTAGACCGGCCCTATGGGGGCGGCCCTCACCCAGCCAACAAGAGATCAGAAGCCCGCGACACCAGCCTCGCGTTGCACGCCCAACGAGTTCAACGTGAAAGCAACCAAGTGGTAGTGCCCGACGACCATGGGGATCTCGGTGAGTTGTTTGTCGTCGTACACCGCGGACAGTTCGGACCAGGTGGCGTCGGAGATGCAGGCGTCTTCGTGGAGTTCGTCGGCGGCGCGGAGGAGGGTGCGGTCGAGGTCGGACCAGCCGTCGGCGTCGGGGCCGAGCTTGATGCGGGCGATTTCTTCGTCGGTGAGGCCGGTGAGCTTGCCGATGATGACGTGTTGGCCCCATTCGTAATGGGAGCGGGTGCGCCAGCCGGTGCGCAGGATGAGGAGCTCGCGTTCGCGCGCGGGGAGCTTGCCGGAGAGCAGCTTGCCGCCGAAGGGCATCCAGCGGCGGAACAGGCCTTTGTGGCGCACGAGGGTCGAGAAGATGTTGGCGCCGACTGCGTCGCGGCCGGCGACGCGCGCGCCACCGAGGAGCTCGCGGGCGTCGTCGTCGAGTTCTTCGTCGGTGGCAGGCGGGATGCGCGGCGTCGCCGGGCGGGGCGGGTCCCACGGGTCGAGCGCCGGTCCGAAGTCGCGCTTCTCGCCCCACCGGTCCCAGTGGGTGACGGTCTCGGCCGGGCGGCGGCGGGCCTGGCCGAACCGGCCCACCGGCCGACCCATGGGGATCAAGGCCACGATCTCGTAGCGGTCGGGGATGCCGCACGCCTTGCGCACCTCGTCCTGGCGGATGCGGAACACGGTCGTCAGCGCCGTGCCGATCCCCATGGCGCGCGCCGCCACCATGAGGTTCTGCACGGCCGGGAACACCGACGCGTGCAGCGGGCCGATGTCGAGCGGACCTTCGTCGTCGGTCAGCGTCAGGTCGATGCCCGGCATGGCCACCAGCACCAGCACCGGCGCGTCGGTCATGTGCTCGGCCAGGTGGCGGCTGGCGGCCAGACCCCGGTTGAACGACGCCTCGTCTTCCTCGGAGCGGAACGGCGGCAGCGACGCGACGAGCGCGGTCTCGTAGCGGTCGTACGCCAATCGGTAGCTCTCTGCGACGGTGGCCTTCACGTCCGCGTCGCGCACGACGACGAACTGCCACGGCTGGATGTTGCCGCCACTCGGCGCCTGCACGGCGGCGCGCAGGCACGCTTCCACCTCGGCGTCGCTGACCGGCGCGTCGGTGTAGCGCCGCATGGCACGCGTCGTGAGTAGTGCGTCGTGAACTTGCATCTATCTCCCCTCGAACTTCGGCGTGCGCTTGTCGCGCAACGCCGCCAGCGCCTCGGCGTGATCGTCTGACTTGAAGGTGACGAGCTCGAGGGCGGTGGCGGCGTCGAACGTGGTGTTGAGCGCGTCCTTGAGCAACTTGTTCACCGCCAGCTTCGTGTAGCGAACCGCGAGTGGCGGCCCCGCCGCCAGTCGTCGCGCGAACGCCAGGGCGGTGTCGTACAGCTCGTCGTCGGGCACGACCGCGTTGACCAGGCCGATGCGTTCGGCCTCTTCGGCCCGCAGCGCGTCGCCCGTGAGCAGGTACTGCTTGGCGCGCGCCGGGCCGACGGCGAGCGGCCAGATCACCGTGCCGCCATCGCCGGCCACCAAGCCGACCCGCACGTGGGGGTCGGCGATCGTGGCCGACGCACCCATGAAGATGACGTCGCACAACAGCGCGATCGACGCACCGAGGCCCACGGCCGGGCCGTTCACGGCGGCCACGATCGGCAGCTCGACGTCGAGCAGGTCGCTGATGAGGTGGCGGGCGTCGTGGCGCAGGTGCTCGAGCCGCTGCGTCTCCCGCAGCTCCGGGAACCAGTTGAAATCGCCCCCGGCGGAGAAGGCGCGGCCCCGACCGGTGAGGAGCACCGCCCGGGCCGTGCGCTCCTCCCGCAGATCAGCAAACAGGCCGGTCAGCTCGCTGTGCAGGAGGTCGTCGACGGCGTTCAGTTCGCTCCTTGGATGGTCGATGACCACTTCCAGCACATCGTCCAGGTAGCGGCACTGAAGGGCTTCGAAGCTCCGCACGGCGCAGACAGTAGGTCGTTGGACCCATTGGGCCGCCGGGGCGGCGAAAAACACTAAAGGGCCGATGTGCCCCGCCGATACCTGATGCAACGCCCGTTCCGTGGGCACAAACCAAACCCCCCCGCCCACGGCGGGTACCAACTCAAAGGAGCATCGTGGACCTCATCAGCTACTTCCAGGGCACCATCGCCCCGTACATCCGTGCCCGTTTCGGCAAGGACGAGCGTGGCGCCAGCCTCGTGGAGTACGCCCTCCTCGTGGCCCTCATCGCCGTTGTCTGCATCGTGGCCGTGACCCTGCTGGGCAAGAACGCCTCCAGCAAGTTCAGCTCGGTCGGCTCCGCCGTCCAGTAGTCACTGCGACAACGAAGTTCCGGAAGGGCGGGCCTGCAAAGGCCCGCCCTTCTCGCGTCCGGACAACGAACGGGCCACGTCCAAGGCGAGGGGCGCGCCGTCGAGGTAGATGCCGGCCAGCCACACCGGGACGTGGAAGACGTCCGGGTGGGTGTAGTGGAAGGCGCCCGTGCTGGCGAGGGCGCCCTCGTAGGTGGTGCCGCCGAGTGCCAGCAACAGTGAGAACACGAGCAGCACGCCGCGGTCCTCGTCGACGGCGAGCCGCGCGAACCAGACGGCGACGAGGGCGACGGTCAGCGCCGCCGGCCACCGGTTGAACATCCCGGTGGCG
>JAFATL010000069.1 GCA_019243975.1 Actinomycetota bacterium
ATGACCGCACCACCGCCGTCGGAGATCACGCAGCAGTCGAGCTTGTGCAGCGGGTCGGCGATCATGCGCGAGTTCACGACGTCGTCGACGGTGATGGGGTCGCGGTAGAGCGCGTTCGGATTCAGCGCGGCGTGGCCGCGCACGGCCACCGCGATCTCGGCCAGCTGCTCCGGCGTGGTGCCGAACTCGTGCATGTGGCGGCGGGCCGCCATCGCGTAGGCGCCGATGAGCACGTTGCCGTAGGGCGCCTCGTACTGCAGGTTGCCGGGCACGCGGGCATTGGCCTCGTAGAACCCGCGCGTACCGAGCATGCGCCCCTGGGCCGAAAGGAGGTTCGAGCCGTACGTCATCACCACCGTGTCGCACAGGCCGTCGCGAATCGCGGCCGCGGCGTGCTGCACGTAGAACTCGAACGTGGAGCCGCCGACCATGGTGCCGTCGATGAAGCGGTGGTCGATGCCGAGGTACTCCGCCATCGACACGGCGTCGTCGGTGCGGTCCATGCCGCCGCCCGCGCACATGTAGCCGTCGATGTCGGCCTTCTTGACGCCGCTGTCTTTCAGCGCCCGCTGCAGCGCCAACACGTGGTGCTGCCGCGAGTCGAGCTCGGGCGCGACGGGGTAGTCGCTCAGCCCGATGCCGCAGATGACAGGTGTGCGGTCAGCCACGGCCGACCGTTACGGCTTCTCGCTGCGGACCACCCACATGGCGAAGAACTGAGCGGCCCCGCCGTAGGCGTGACCGACGGCCGTGCGGGCGCCGTCGACCTGGTGCTCGCCCGCCATGCCTCGCACCTGCAGGGCAGCTTCGAGGAAGCGCAACATGCCGGACGCACCGATGGGGTTCGACGACAGCACGCCGCCGGACGGGTTCACCGGCAGCTGGCCCGTGATCTCGGTGGCGCCCGAGTCGGTGAGCTTCCAGCCCTCGCCCAGCTCTGCGAAGCCGAGGTTCTCCATCCACATCGGCTCGTACCAACTGAACGGCACGTAGCACTCGACCACGTCGACGTCGTTGAGCGGGTTGGTGATGCCGGCCTGCTTGTAGACGTCGGCGGCGGTGTCCTGGCCACCCTTGGGGTTCACCGGGTCGCGGCCGGGGAACTGCCCGAGCTCACTGCGAATGGCAGTGCCATGCACCCACGCCGGCGGCTTCGACGCCCGGTCGGCGACGTCCTCGCTGGCGAGCACCATGGCGGCCGCGCCGTCGGAGGTGGGGCACGACTCGAGCCGGTGCACGGGCGCCCACACCATCGGCGACTCCTTCACCATCTCGATGGTGATGTCGGCCAGCTGCAGGTGGGCGTACGGGTTCTTCAACGCGTTGAGGCGGTCCTTCACCGCCACCTGCCACCCGATGTACTCCGGCGCGCCGGACCGGTCGATGTACGAGCGGATGTGCGGAGCGAAGTAACCGCCGGCGCCCACGGAGCCACTGCGGCCACCGCCCAGGCCCCACGTGGTGTCGCCTTCGGACTGCTTCTCGAAGCCGATCGTGAGCACCTTCTTGCGCACGCCCGACTGCACCAGGTGGGCGGCAACGACGGCGGTGGAACCACCCACGGAGCCGGCGGTGTGCACGCGCATGATGGGCTTGCCCGCGCACCCGAGGGCGTCGGCCAGGTACAGCTCCGGCATCATGATCCCCTCGAAGGGGTCGGGGGCCTTCCCGATGACGACGGCGTCGATGTCCTTCCAGGTCATCTCGGCGTCGTCGAGAGCACGGCGGCCCGCCTCGCGGAGCAGGCCCGCCATCGACACGTCGTCGCGCACCTTGGCGTGCTTGGTCTGGCCGATGCCGACCACTGCGCAGCGCTCCATTACTTGTCCCCTTCCAGAACGGCGACCAGGTTCTGCTGCAGGCAGAGCCCCGACGTGGCGTGGGCCAGCACGCGCGACTTGCCCTGCTGGTTGATCTGGCGGAACGCCTCACCGATGCGGTTGAGGCCGGTCGCCATGAGGGCGTGGCCGGTGAGGGCGCCGCCCGACGGGTTGATGACGGTGTCGCTGCCGAGGCCGAGGGCGTCCTTGAGGATGAGCTCCTCGTGGCTGAACGTGGCCATGAGCTCGGCCACCTCGATGGGGCCGTTGCCGACGCCCGCCTCTTGGCCGGCG
>JAFATL010000167.1 GCA_019243975.1 Actinomycetota bacterium
GGTGCGCACTCCGCAACTCGACCACGGCGAACGCGACGATCGCCGCCGCCGCGACCAGGGAGAGGCCGATGATGCCGACGGCCGACAGGTGGCGGGCTTCGATCAGCACGTAGGTGAGGCCGCCCAGACCGACGGCCGCCGACACCGCGCCGGGGACGTCGGGACGGTGGTCGGACTCCTCGTCGCGCGTCTCGGGCACGTGGCGGACCGTCACCAGCACGGCGACGGCGGCCACCGGCAGGTTGATGAAGAACACCAATCGCCACGACACGGCCTGCACCAGCCAACCGCCGACGAAGGGGCCCACTGCGCTGGCCACGCCGGCCAGCCCCGCCCATGCGCTGATGGCCACGGGTCGGTCGTCGGGCCGGAACGCGGCCGACAGGATGGCGAGGCTGCCCGGCACCAGCAGCGCCCCGCCGACCCCCTGCAACGCCCGGGCCGCGACCAATGCCCCGGCGTTCGGGGCGACGCCACACAACAGCGACGCGACGGTGAAGGCGACGAGGCCGATTATGTAGACGCGCTTGCGACCGTAGATGTCACCCAGCGACCCGCCGAGCAGCAGCAGCGCCGACAGCGTGAGCAGATAGCTGTCGAGGATCCACTGGAGGGCCGAGATGCTGGCGTGCAGGTCGCGTCCGATGGCGGGCAGGGCCACGTTGACCACCGAACCGTCGAGGAACGCGACCCCCGAACCGAGCACCGTCGCCACCACGACCCAGCGCCCGGCAGGCGTCCCGTACCGCAGTTCGGGCCCGGCCATTGGGCGCACCCTAGGACTCGGACCGGCGGTTTGTACGGGAACGGCCGTTCACGACCGCGCTGTGTGGCCGTATCGGCATGTCGGCGCCGGAACTTGAGAAAATTTCTTCGAAAAGGCTCGTAACGCAACCCCAATTGCGGCGTAATAGGGCACGAGGCGGCTACACGGCAAACGAAACAAGGGGTTTGGCTCACATGAAGAACGCAAAGACTCGGGTGCTCAGCAACAAGTGGTTCCTCAGCTCGCTGACGGTCCTCGCGCTGATCGAGGTCGTGACTGCCGGAGGCAAGTGGGGCTAGAAGCTCCTCCACCGGTTCGACAAAGAAAGCCTCGGCTTCGGCCGAGGCTTTCTTGCATCTTGGACTGGTACGCGGCGCGTAAAAGTCGAACAAGTAGGGTGAACTTCCTCGCGGTGGCGAACGGAAGATGATCGTCATGGCCACGTCACGGTTCGGCACACGATGAGGCGGCGGTGACGGCGCTCGACCGTCGGCTGTACGTCTTCGTCAGCGTCGTCGCAGTCGGCGGCGCAATGGTGCTGGTGGCGTCGCTGAGTGGGGGCGGGCATTTGTTCCCGGCCAACTCACCCGCCTTTTGGGTCCTGGCGGCGGGCGTGCTGCTCGGCGAGCTGCGGCCGGTGCGCATCATCCCGCGCCTCGAGCTTACCGAGACCACGTCGACGACGTTTGCCTTTGCGCTCCTGCTGGGCGCCGGCCCCGGGCCGGCCGCCGCCGCATTCGTTCTCGGATCGATCGTCTCGGACTTCCTCAACCGGAAGTCCTTGCTCAAGGTCGTCTTCAACGCCGGGCAGTACGCGCTGACGGTCGCCGCCGCTGGCGTCGCCATCCGGCTGCTCTCCGATCGCGCCGTACTGGTGCAGCACGGCAAGGTGGGCGCGGGCGACCTCCTGACCGTCGTCGTCGCCATGGTCACGTGGTTCCTCGTCAACAACGTGCTCATCGGCATCGTCAACGCGTTGGCCCTGCACGCGCCCATGCTGCCTTTGCTGCGCCGAGAGCTGGAGCTCCAAGCGGCCGCCGATGGCGTGCTGCTGGCCCTGTCGCCCGTTGTCCTGGTCGTCGCGCAGGGGAGCCTGGCGCTCGTGCCGTTCCTCCTCGTCCCGATCATCGCCGTCTACATCGCGACCCGGGTGTCGCTCGACCGCCAGCACGAGGCGTTGCACGACGCGTTGACCGGCCTGCCCAACCGCATGCTGTTCCGTGACCACCTGCAGGAGGCGTTGGCCCAGGCGGGAGAGGACGCGCCCGTCGCCGTCCTGCTGCTCGACCTCGACGGCTTCAAGGACGTCAATGACACCCTCGGCCACCACATCGGCGACCTCCTCCTCAAAGAGGTCGGGCCGCGGCTGGCGGCCACGGTGTCGGAGAGCCACGTCGTCGCTCGCCTGGGTGGCGACGAGTTCGCGGTGATGATCCCCGAAGTGTTCGACGCCAAGGGCGCGGTGGGCATAGCCAACCGTCTGGTGGCCGCGCTGACTGACCCGTTCGACGTACAGGAACTCAAGCTGCACGTCGACGCCAGCGTCGGTATCGCGTTGTACCCGCAGGACGCCGACGACGCCGACACGTTGCTGCAGCGGGCCGACGTGGCCATGTACGTCGCCAAGGACGAGCGGTCGCGGGTCGAGCTCTACAGCTCGGAGCGCGACGTGCACAGCCGGCGTCGCCTCACGCTGCTCGGCGAGCTGCGAGGGGCGATCACCGACGGGCAGCTCACGCTGCACTACCAACCGCTGGTCGAGCTGGAGACGCGCCGCATCGTGGGCGTCGAGGCGCTCGTGCGGTGGGACCACCCCACGCTGGGCCACCTGCCGCCCTTCGAGTTCATCCCGCTCGCCGAGCGCTCCGGTCTGATCGGACCGCTGTCGGAGTTCGTGCTGGAGGCGGCCATCAAGCAGAACGCGGCCTGGCAGGCCGAGGGCATCGTACTGCGCACGGCGGTGAACCTGTCGGTGCGGAACCTGGCCGACCTCGGCCTCCCGCTGCTGGTGGCGAAGCTGCTCGACCGGGCCGGCATCGCCGCCGACTGCCTCGACCTGGAGATCACCGAGAGCACGATCATGGCTGACCCGGCCCGGGCCATGACCGTGCTCGAGCCGTTGAGCCAGATGGGCATCCGCCTGGCCATCGACGACTTCGGGACGGGCTACTCGTCGCTCGCCTACCTCCGCCAGCTGCCCCTCTCGGTGCTCAAGATCGACAAGTCCTTCGTCGGGCAGATGACCGAAAGCGAGAACGACGCCATCATCGTGCGCTCGACGATCGACCTCGCCCACAACCTCGGGCTCGAGGTCATTGCCGAAGGCGTCGAGGACGAGATCAGCGCCGAGCGCCTCTACGCGTTGGGGTGTCCGCTGGCCCAGGGCTACCACTTCGCCCGCCCCGCACCCCCTGAGCAGATCACGCCGGTGTTGCGGGCCGGGCTCGTCGCTCGTCCGTGATCTTCCTCTTCGCGTTCGTCCTCGTGCTGCTGTCGGTCGTGCTGGCGCGGGGTGACCTGCGCAAGCTCGGCGCCCTGCGGTTCCGATGGATCGGGCTGCTGCTGGCCGCGTTGGCGATCCAGGTGCTGGTCATCTCGATCCTCCACCTCTCGCACGCGCTCGACGTGACGTTCCACATCGCGTCGTACGTGCTCGTGAGCGGGTTCCTCGTCGCCAACTGGCGCATTGCCGGGATGCCGATCCTCGCCCTGGGCGCCATGCTCAACTTCCTCGCCATCAGCGCCAACGGCGGCGTCATGCCCGCCAACCCGCACGCACTGAGGCGGGCCGGGTTCGATCGGCAGTACGCCCACTTCGAGAACTCCCAGGCCCTCAAGCACCCCAAGCTCCCGTGGATCGGCGACGAGTTCGCCATCCCCAAGTCGTGGCCCGTGCACAACGTGTTCAGCGTGGGCGACGTCCTCATCATCGTGGGGGCGGCCATCGGCATCCACCAGGTCTGCGAGACTCGGCTCACGCGAGCGGGAAGAGGGCCGGCGGGTGGGGCCCCTCAGGGGTGCCCGCCGGAGTGAGCGAAGGCGGAGCCGTAGCGAACCAATGTGACAGAGAAACGCAGCTCGAAGAGACCGAGGAGTCCGTCTTCGGTGGCGACGTCGCGTACCGGCCCGGCTCGGCCCGGGCTGCGCTCGCGCATCGCGACTTCACGCTGGTGTGGTCGGGGTCGTTCGCCTCCAACATCGGCACGTGGATGCAGAACATCGCGCTGGGTGTGTTCGGCTACGAGATCACCCACTCGGCGTTCTATGTGGCGCTGCTCGGCTTCGCCCAGCTCGGTCCGCTGCTCCTGCTGTCGATCTTCAGCGGCGTACTGGCCGACGCCGTCGACCGCAAGGTGTTGCTGATCGTCGCTCAGACCGAGCAGATGATCATGTCGTTCGCGCTGGCGTGGTTCGCCCGCGGCCCGCACCCGTCACAGACGGCGCTGTTCCTGTGCGTGCTGGCCGTCGGGGTGGGCAGCGCCTTGAACGGCCCC
>JAFATL010000239.1 GCA_019243975.1 Actinomycetota bacterium
GCCACGGAGCTGGCCACGCAGGTGGGCAACCCGCTGTCGGCCGCCATGGTGATGGCGGGCGCCTACGCCGCGTCGACCGGCCTCGTTGCCCTTGATGCCCTCGTCGACGCGGTCGCCGCATCCCTCCCGCCCTACCGGCAGCAGCACGTCGACGTGAACGTGGCCGCGTTGCGCGCCGGCTACGACGACGCGCCGCGCGACATCGCGCCCGCCTGGGAGCCAGTGGCGTGCTGACCCGCGGCACGGTCGTCATCGACGTCGAGGCGTGCAAGGGCTGCGACCTGTGCATCGACGCCTGCCCACCGCGCGTCCTCGTGATGACCACCGACGAGCGCAACACGCGCGGCTACCACTACCCGCAGCTGCTCCCCGGCTGCACCGGGTGCCGCGCCTGCTCGCAGATCTGCCCCGACTTCTGCTTCCAGGTCTACAAGTACGACACCCCGATCGAGGTGGCGTGAGCACGGCGACGGCGCCGGGACCGGCGGCGCCGAGGCTGCTCGAGGGCTCGGAGGCCATCGCCGAGGCGATGATCGCCGCCGGCTGCCGGTTCTTCGCCGGCTACCCGATGACGCCGTTCACCGAAGTCCTGGAAGCGATGGCCGCCAAGCTCCCCGCCGTGGGCGGCGTGTGCATGAACGCCGAGAGCGAGCTGGAGGCCGTCGGCATGGCCTGGGGCGCGGCGGCCACCGGCACCCTCGCCGCCACTGGTTCGACGGGCCAGGGCCTGTCGCTGATGCAGGAGTCGCTGGCCGAGATCACCCTCGCCCGCCTTCCACTGGTGGTGCTCAACATGGCGCGCGCCCAGGGCGACTACTTCCAGGCCACCCGCGGGGGCGGCCACGGCGACTACCGCCACGTCGTGCTCGCGCCGATTGACATCCCCGAGGCGGTGCAGCTCGTGCAGCTGGCGTTCCACCTCACGTGGACGTGGCGCAACCCGGTGCTGGTGTTCGGCGACTACTACCTCGCCCACACGACACAGTCGGTCAGCGTCGACGCCGTCGACTTCGGCGAACGCCACATCGCCGACTGGGCGCTCGACGGCACCACTGGCGGCTCCGGGCGAGCTCGCCTCATCTCGCCCCTCGGCGACGCCAAGCGGGCCGACCGGGTGGGCTACAACCTGGCCGAGCACTACCGCGACTGCGCGGCCCACACCGACGCCATGGTGGCGGGCGTCGAGCCGCTCGCGGAGGTGCGCGACACCGACGACGCCGACGTGGTGGTCGTCGCCTTCGGCACGCCCGCCCGCTACGTGCGCGCCGCCGTGAAGCAACTGCGGGCCGAGGGCGCCAAGGTCGGCTACCTGCGGCCGATCACGCTGTTCCCCTTCCCCACCGAGATCGTCGCTCGCGCCACCGCCAACGCCAAGGCCGTCGCCGTCTACGAGAACAACCAGGGCCAGATGATCGACGACGTGCGCCTCGCCGTCCTCGGGCGCGCCCCCGTGAAGTTCATCGGCGGCCTCAGCCTCGACAGCGCCGGCTTCGGCATCGCCCCCGACCTCGACGTGGCCGTGCTCCGCCAGCGCATCGAGGAGGTGCTGGGGGCATGACCAAGACCCGCCCCGACGGGCTCACCATCATCCCCACCGACGCACCGCCCGCCTGCGCCTCGCGCCTCGTCGACGACTTCACCCCCGACCTCATCGACGTGGGCGAGCATCACCTGTGCCCGGGCTGCGGCGAGCCCATCGCCATCCGCTCGATGGTCGAGGCCGTGTCGGAGCTCGAGTTGGTGCAGCGAACCATCGCCGTGTTCGGCATCGGCTGCTACACGGCGTTCTCCAACAACCTCGACGTGGAGGTGCTGCAGGCCCTGCACGGACGGGCCCCGTCACTGGCCACCGGCGTCAAGCGGGCCAAGCCCGACACGATCGTGTTCACCGTGCAGGGAGACGGCGACATGGTCAACGAAGGCCTGCAAGAGGTGATCCACGCCGCCGCGCGCGGCGAGAACATCACCTGCTTCATGGTCAACAACGGCGTGTTCGGTGAGACGGGCGGCCACATGACGGCAACGACCGTCGTGGGCCAGCGCACCAAGAACACCCTCGACGGGCGCGACCCCGAGCAGCACGGCCACCCCATCCGCTTGGCCAACCTGCTGGCCGAGGTCGACGGCGCCGCCTACGTGGCGCGCGGGGCGGTCAACAACGCCGGCAACGTCGCCCGCACCAAGCGCATGATCCTCGACGCCTTCGAGACGCAGAA
>JAFATL010000302.1 GCA_019243975.1 Actinomycetota bacterium
GTCGGTCATCTCGGTGAACCGCCGTGCCTGCACGCGCATCTGGTACTGGATCAGGGTCAGCGCGCCGAGCCCGAGCAGCACCAGGCCGCCGATGCCCCCGGAGATGAGATAGGGCAGCTGCAGCTCGACGTGGCTCTGGTTGCGCACCCCGAGGTAGCCGATGAGCACCACGACGAGGCCCGCCACCGTGAGCACGGCGGCGAGGGCCCGGAGGCCGAAGTCGGTGAGTCGGTCGTCCATGTTCAAGCTCCTATTCAGGCATGCGCGTTCGGCTGCGGACGAGGAAGGCCACGGCCGCGATCAACGCGGCCACGAGGAACAACCGGTACCCGTCGAGCACGCGCTGGGCGGCGAGGTTGCGGTTGCGCTTCGGAAGGGTGAACGGCGCTTCGGTCGGCAGCGCGCTGCTCGGAGCGACGGTGCCGGCGCCCATGCCGACGGGTGGGGCGGTGAGCGACGAGCCGAGCACCCCGCCGGACGGCGACAGATCGGACGACAGCCCACCCGTGCCAGACGCGTCGGCCGACGCGGCCAACGACGGCAGCTCGCCTTCTGACAGGGCCTGGCGCTTGCGGCCGGTGGCGTTGGCACTGACCTCACCGAGGAGCAGGGTCTCGTCCTTGCCGATGTCGGTCGGCAGCGCCAACGAGGGCGGCACGATCGTGCGCAGCTGCAGGGCCGCGCCACTCACGGTCGCGCTGGTGTCGGTGACCTCCTTCTGCACCGGCACGGCCCGCAACGAGATGCCTTGCGCATCGAGCATGGCGAGCGTCTGGTTGAGCGACAGCACGCTGCTGGCGGGCACGGCGGCCGCCGACCCCAGGGTGAGGCCGTCCTGGGTGATCGTGACGGGTACGCCGTTGGCGAGTACGCCGGTGATCTGCAGGTTGAACGACGTCACCGGCTTGCCGCCGATGGGCACGACCACTTGCGCGGTGCTCGCCATGTGGCCGATGGTGACCAGCGGCGCCAGGTCGGGGCCGATGCGCACGTCGTGCACGGCCGACGCCACGTTGGTCACGACGGAGCCGTCCGACCGCACCTCGCTGTACGAGTGCGACTCGCCGCCGCCGATGTGCAGGAGGTTGGGGATGTCGCCGGCGCCGCCGACGGCCTCGGCATGGGCAGACGGCTGGTCGTTGGCGACGGCGTGGTAGCGGGAGATGGTGGCGCCGCCGGTGCTGACCGAATTCACCGACGTCGCCTCGGGCGGGTACACGTCGGACGCCGGGTACTGCGCGTTGACCAACGTGGGGTTGGCGTAGCCGGTGAGGGTGGTGGCAAGGAACGCCTCCGCCAGCTCGCCGGTGGTCTCGGCCGCGGCAATGGCGCGCGACTTGCCGATGTCGAGGCGCGACTCGGTGTAGATGACGCCACCGGCCGACTCGGCGGGGACCCGGCTGACGACACCGATGGGCGTGGCGATACCGCGCCCCGAGTAGACGCTCAACGCGTCGGCCGCGTCACCACTGGCTGACGGGAGCGCCCACGCCAGCACGCCGACCACCACCGCGGCCGCGCCCAGGCCGGCGGTGGCCCGCACGATCCACGACCTCACGTGCCCGCCCCCAACAAGTACGCCTCTTCGATGGCGCCGGTGCGGGCGGCGTCGGCGGGCGTACCCTCGAACGCCACCCGCCCCTTCGACAGCATGTAGACGCGGTCGGCGATGCCCAGGGCGCGGTGCACGAACTGCTCGATGAGCAGCAGCGACACACCGGTGCGGTTGAGCGCGACCAGCCGCTCGACGAGCGTGTCGACCACCATGGGCGCCAGGCCCAGGCTGAGCTCGTCGATGAGCAGCAGCCGGGGCTCGCTCATGAGCGCCCGGCCGATGGCCAGCATCTGCTGCTCGCCGCCCGACAGCTGCCCGGCCCGCTGCTCGTGCCGTTCGGCCAGGCGCGGGAACAGGTCGAGCACCAGCGCCTCGCGCTCCCGCAGGCGCGCCTGGCGGCTGCTCACGGCCCACCCGCCGACGAGGAGGTTGTCGCGGACCGACAGGCCCGGGAACACGCGCCGGCCTTCGGGCACGTGGGCGATGCCGAGGGCGACGGCCTTCGACGGGTCGTCGACGCGGCCCCCGGCCATGCGCACCCGCCCGGCCGCAGGACGGACGAGGGCCGTCACGCCGCGCAGCACCGACGTCTTGCCGGCGCCGTTGGGACCGAGGAGAGCGACGATCTCGCCTTCGCCCACGTGCATCGACACGTTGCGCACGGCGGTGATCGGCCCGTAGTTGACCGTGAGCCCGCGCACGTCGAGCAGCGGAGCGGTGTGACCGTTGTGCTCAGGCATACGCGTCCTCGGTCGCGGCGCTGCCGAGGTAGGCGTCGCGCACGCGTTGGTCGTTGCGCACCTCGGTGGCCGTGCCTTCCATGATCAGGCTCCCGAAGTCGAGTACGTAGACCCGGTCGCACACCGCCGACACCAGCGCGACGTCGTGCTCGATGATGAGCATCGACAGGCCGCGCTCGTCGTGGATGCGGCGGATGAGCTTGCCGAAGTACGCCGACTCGGTGGAGTCCATGCCCGCGCCGGGCTCGTCGAGCAAGAGGATGGTGGGCTCGGTGGCGAGTGCCCGCGCCACTTCGACCATGCGTTGGGTGCCGTAGGGCAGGTCGCCGACGGGCGCATCGAGCACCGGGGCCAGGCCGCACTCCGTCGCCACCTGGCGGGCCGCGCCGTCCGCCTCGCGCTCGGCCCGCCCGCCCAGCCCGATGGCCGACTGCCACGCCCGGGCCCGGTAGTGGCGATGGCGGCCGAGGAGGATGTTCTCCGCCACCGTGAGGTGACCGAACAGCTTCGCCTGCTGGAACGTGCGGGCCATGCCGAGCTCGGCCCGGGCCGCGGGGGCCAGCTCGGTGATGTCGCGATCGTCCAGGTGCACGCGGCCACTGGTGACGGGCGTGAAGCCGGTGAGGCAGTCGAACAACGTGGTCTTGCCGGCGCCGTTCGGGCCGATGAGGCCGACGACCTCGCCCGGTCGCACCTCGATCTCGACCGCGTTGTTGGCAACCAGGCCCGCGTACCGCTTGGTGATCTCGACGCCGACCAGGTGCCCGCTCACGACTCGCTCCCCGCGCCGGCGCCCCGAATCCGAAGCCGCACGAGACTGCCGACGGGCGCGTCGCTGCGCAGTCTTAGGCGGCCGTGGGCGTGGCCGTTGGTGGTCGCCGGCTCCTCGGGCACGAACGAGCCGTACCGCACTCGCGTGCGAACACCGAGGGCGTCGCCGAGCGAGTTCCACATCTCCTGGGCCATGCCGGTGACGCCGTCGTGGCCCGACAGCGCAACGAGGATGAGCGCCACCGACGAC
>JAFATL010000303.1 GCA_019243975.1 Actinomycetota bacterium
CCGGGCGAGTAGTACGCCCAGTGATTGACGAGTCCCCAGCCCGGGTGACCCACGGGGAATCCGTAGGTGGCGCCGCCTGTCTCCCAGCCGCGAGTCGTCGGCGGGAAGATCTCGAACAGCAACCGGCACAGCGGCGTGCCGAGATGCTCACGGGTGAGGAACCACATCCCCGGCCCCGGAGGGTCCCAAGGCATCTCGCTCGCCATGTCTCATTGTTCACCGTAGGGGCCGCGCAGTTCACGATCTCTCGTCCAACCTGCCGACCGAGAGCGGGTCACTAGGTTGTGCTCCCACATGGCCAAGCCCCGAAACCCGATCGAGCGGCTGCGCAAAATCTGCCTGGCGCTGCCGGAGACGACCGAGCGACTGAGTCACGGCGAACCGACGTGGTTCGTGCGCGACAAGAAGACGTTCGTGATGTCGGTGAACAACCACCACGGCGACGGGATCGTGGGGATGTGGTGCGCGGCGCCAACCGGTGTGCAGGAAGCGCTGGTGCGCGAGGAACCGGACCGATTCTTCCGGCCTCCGTACGTCGGGCACCGGGGTTGGCTCGGCGTCCGCCTCGACGTCGAGGTGGATTGGGACGAGGTGACGGGCATCGTGGAGGACGCCTACCGGGTGGTCGCCCCCAAGACGCTCGTGGCCAAGCTCGACACCGCGTAGGGTCGTTCGCGTCATGGCCGATATGGCAACCGTTGCGACGTTGGCGACTGCCGGCGGCACGCTCGTGCTGGCGGTGGCGACGTTCGCGTCGGTGCGTTCCGCCAACCGGGCCGCCCGTACTGCTGAGCGGGCGCTGCAGGCAGGGCTGCGGCCGGTGCTGGTGCCGTCGCGGTTCCAGGACCCGCCCGAGAAGATCGGCTGGATGGACAACCACTGGGCGAAAGTCGAGGGTGGCCGCGGCTACGCGGCGGTCGAGAACGACAACGTGTATCTCGCTATGCCGCTGCGCAACGTCGGCCCCGGCATCGCCGTGCTCCACGGCTGGGCGCCCGTCTACGGCGAGATCAACGCCGCTAGATCGCACTCCGAGCTCGACAGCTTCCATCGACTGAGCCGCGACCTCTACGTCCCACCCTCCGATACCGGCTTCTGGCAGGGCGCGGTGCGGGAGTCCGAAGACCCGGACTTCGACCCTCTCGTGAACCTCATCAAGAACCGCGAACCGATTCGGGTCGACATCCTCTACGGCGACCACGAGGGTGGACAGCGCACGATCACCCGTTTCTCGCTCAACCCGTACCCGGACGGATGGCTGGCGTCCGCTGGCCGCCACTGGAACCTCGACCGCCCCGACCCGCGGTAGGTGAAGGCGATGGAATTCACGACGATCGAGGTTGGCGCAGACGGGGCGCGGGGGTCGATCACGCTCAACCGGCCGGAGAAGCTCAACCCGTTGAGCACGACGACGCTCCAGGAGCTGGCCGGGGCGGCGAATTGGTTCGACGAGCGGCCCGAGGTGAAGGTCGTGGTCGTGTCGGGGAACGGCCGGGCCTTCAGTGCCGGCGCCGACCTCGGCGGTTTCGCCGGAGGCGGGGGAGAGGCGTCGGTCCTCGAGACGCGGGGCAATGTCGAGTGGGGACGCCGCATGGCCGACGCCATCGAGGGGATGACGGCCGTGACCGTTGCGCGCATCCACGGCCACTGCGTCGGTGGCGCCGTCGTGTTGGCCTCGGCGTGCGATCTGCGCGTTGCCGCTGACAGCACACGCTTCTCCATCCCCGAGGTCGATCTCGGGATCCCCCTCACGTGGGGCGGCATACCGCGGCTCATTCGCGAGCTCGGCCCCGCGATGACCAAGGAACTGGTGATGACCTGCCGCCCGTTCGACGCGATCGAAGCCAAGGAGATCGGGTTCGTCAACCGGGTCGTGCCCGCCGAGCGCCTCGACGCCGAGGTCGACGAGCTCGTCGGTCAGCTCCTGTCCAAGTCGGCCTTCACCCTGTCCGCCACCAAGCAGCAGACCAACGTCATCGCCGACGCCATGGTCGGCATGGGCCGCACCTGGAACGACGCCGACCTCTTCATCACCGCCCTCCGCGATCCCGAGTCCCGCGAAGCCGCCGCCGCCTATCTCCAGCGCGTCCGCAAGTCTTGACCGGCTATTGCGCTTGAACTCGCCCATACGACGAGTTCACGTGCGAAAGCACCTACGCGCCGAAGCCCACCATGCACGGCAGGGTGCTGAACCCGTCCATCCGGTGGAACTCGACACCTTTGCCGTCTGCATCGCTCATGAACTCGGCGCTGTGTGACGACACGATTCGAAAGCGTCCGGTTTCGTCGCCGTACCCCCACGACTCGGGCACCGGGGTGTCCGACTCCCACGCATGACCGGCGAACCGAATCGGGCTGACGTTCGTGCACCCTCCGGCCGGGATGTTGACCGTCATCGCCTTCGAGCGGCCGACGATGTTTCCGGGTCGAACGACCAGGACCACGAAGGCGGAAAGGGGCGCAACGAAGGCGAGGACAAGCGTGAGTCGCCAGCGAACTGGGAGTTTCCACAGCTGACGAATCGCGGTCACATCGTTCCTATCGGCACGACTCGACGAACTGTCAGGTGAAACGGGACCTATAGGGCCCGATTCGCCTGTCAGTTCGTGGGAGGGGGAGGGGGGAGGCAGCGAGTTAGTGGACCAAGGTCCACTAGCTCCAGCCGAGTTCGTCGAGGCGGGGGTCGGAGATGCCGA
>JAFATL010000502.1 GCA_019243975.1 Actinomycetota bacterium
GACGACGGCCTCGACGTCATCCGCGACGCGGTCGCTGAGTTGAACCTTCCGCTGACGCGCCTGTCGACGCGCGTCGTGTCGCTCGACGACGTGTTCGTCGGGAAGGCGTCACACAAATGACGGTCACGTCCCCCGCGCCGCGCGGACAGGTCTACGACCGCGGCTATCGGCCCTATGAGGGCAAGCGAGGCGGACGCGGCGCCGTCATTCGCGCTCTGTGGATCGCGTCGATGCGGCGAGCACTGGGACTGCGCCGGTCATGGCGGCAAAAGCTGCTGCCCTGGGGCCTGCTCACCGTCGTGTCGATCCCCGCCATCGTCGCCGTCGGCATCGCCTACGTCACCCGCAACACGCCTGGCCGCGAGTTCCACTTCATCACCTACCGGGAGTACGTCGGCGTCTCCACCGCATTGCTGCTGTTCGTGGCGGTGACGGCGCCCGACATCCTGTGCCCCGACCGTCGCCAGCGCGTCCTGCCGCTCATCTTGAGCCGGCCGCTCACCGGCCTCGACTACGTCTTCGCCAAGGTGGCCGCCATCTTCACGATCGTGTTCGCGTTCGGCTTCCTGCCGCAGGTGGTGCTGTTCGTGGGCCGCATGCTGGTGAGCGACAGCGCGCTCACCTACTTCAAGGGCAACCTCGACGTGCTGTGGAAGGTGCCCGTGACGGTCGCGGTGCTGGCGCTGTACTACGCGCTCCTCGGCACGGCGGCCGCGGCCACGACCACACGGCGCGTCGTCGCCGCCGTCACGTTCCTCGGCGTCATCCTCATCAGTTCGGTCGTGTCCCACGCGTTCGTCGAGACGAGCTCCGACCACCGCACGCTGCTGGGGTTGCTCAATCTGCTGGCGATCCCGCTCCACCTGCGCGACGTGATCTTCCAGGGCCACATCAGCGAAGGCGCGTTGCAAGGTGAGCCCGGCGCGGCGCTGCTCGCGTTGGTGGTCTACGTCGCCGTCGTGGCGGTGTGCGCGAGCGTGCTGGCCTACCGCTACCGGTGGATCGAACGATGACGGACGGTCCTGCAACGGTCGCCGCGGGCGACCCCGCGCTGGTCGAGAACGCCACCGTCGACGTGCACAACCTGTCGGTGTGGTTCGGGCCCAAGGTCGCCCTCACCGAACTCACGTGCTCGTTCGGCGCGGGCGTCACCGGCCTGCTCGGCCCCAACGGCGCGGGCAAGACCACGCTCATGCGCGCGGTTGTGGGGCTCCTGCCGCCCAACCTCGGCACCGTGCGGGTGGCCGGGCGCGACCCGCGCGCCGACCGGTCGGTGCACAGCCTCATGGCGATGGTGCCGGAGGACGAGGCCGTACCCGAGCAGCTCACCGCCCGTCAGTTCGTGGAGTACGTCGCCGCCCTGCATGGCCTCACCGACCGGCGGGTGGCGGCGACGGTGTTGGACAAGGTCGACCTCACGGGTGCTGCCGACCGCCGCCTGGGCGGGTTCAGCAAGGGCATGCGCCAGCGAGCGAAGATCGCCGCCGCCCTCACCGCCGACCCGCAGGTGCTCGTGCTCGACGAGCCCCTCAACGGCGCCGACCCCGTGCAACGGGCCCACCTCATCGCCCTGTTCCACGCGCTGGGCGACGACGGGCGCACCGTCATCGTCAGCTCGCACGTGCTGCACGAGGTCGAGCGCATGGCCGAGCGGGTGATCGTGATCCTGCAGGGCCGCCTGGCGGCAGCCGGCGGCCGACGCGCCATCCGCGACGCCATGGCCGACCGTCCGCAGCGCATGCTCGTGCGCACGCCGAAGGCGCGACGCCTGGCCGCCGGCTTGCTCAGACTCGAGCAGGTGGCGTCGGTGAGCGTCGACGGCGACGCCGTCACGATCGCCACGACCAGGTGGCGCGACCTCGCCATGGCCCTCCCCGCCGTGTCGCGCCGCCTCGACGCCCGCCTCCTCGAGGTGCGCCCGCTCGACGACTCCCTCGAGAGCCTCTTCAAGGAGCTGGTGCGGTGACGACAAAACCTCTCCAAGATTCGAAACCCGCCGCGGCGAAAGGGACGAACGGCGCCCTCGCGCAATCTTGGAGAGGTTTGGGGCCGGTGTTCGGGTACACGCTGCGGGCGTGCCTGCCGGCGAAGCGGCGGCTGGGGTTGGGCGTGCTGTGCCTGGCCGCGCTGGGGTTCGGGTTGTTGAGCCACACGATCTCCGGCGATCGCAACCACGCCTTCATGCAAGTGGCGAGCGCCGCCCTGTTCCCGCTCGTGCTGCCACTGGCCGGGCTGGTCGTCGGCGACGCCGTGCTCGGGGCCGAGGTGCGGGCGGGCACGTTCCACTTCACCTGGCTCAGCCCGGTGTCGACGACCGCCATCGCCATCGGCCGCTGGGCCGCCGGCACGCTGCTGCTCACGGTCACGCTCGGTCCCTCGTTCTTCCTCGCCGCCCTCCTCGCCAACTCCCCCCGCTCGGCGGGCGCGGCGGCGCTCGGGGCGATCACCGGCGGAGCCGCCTATGTCGCCCTGTTCCTGTGCATCGGCGTGCTGGTCCGGCGGGCGGCGATCGTGTCGCTGGCCGTCGTGTTCCTCGGCGAGCGCCTCCTGGGCGGCGTGCTCACCGGCATCGCCCAGCTGTCGCCGATGTGGGAGGCGCGGGCGGTGTTGACGGGCCTGGGCCCCGCCCCCAAGGCCCTGGCCGCAGTCCTCCCACCACCGAGCTTCCTGCCGCCGGGCGGGCCCCAGGGACCGTTCTCCGGACCGCCGGTCACGGTCCGCCTCGAGTCGTTCCACCGGGCCGGCATCCCCGACGGGTGGGGTGCGGTGATTCGCCTGGCGATCATCACGATCGTCCTCCTCGTGGTCGCCGTCAGGCGCCTGCGGCGAATCAAGTTGGCGGGAGCGACCGACTGACGCGACGCTTGTAGGGCTCATGACCAGTTGGAATCCGGCAAGTTGGCAGGACAAACAGGCTGTTCAGCAGCCTGACTGGCCCGACGCGGGCGCCCTCGACCGCGCTCTCAAGCAGCTGGCCGAGCTGCCCCCGCTGGTCTTCGCGGGCGAGGCGCGCAACCTCATGACCGACCTGGCGGAGGTGCAGGCGGGTAACGCCTTCCTGCTGCAGGCGGGCGACTGCGCCGAGTCGTTCCACGAGTTCTCGGCCGACGCCATCCGCGACAAGCTCAAGGTGATCCTGCAGATGGCGGTCGTGCTCACCTACGGGTCGGGCGTGCCCACCGTGAAGCTGGGCCGCATCGCCGGGCAGTTCGCCAAGCCGCGCTCGGCCAACACCGAGACCCTCGGCGGTGTCGAGCTGCCGTCGTTCCGGGGCCACATGGTCAACGACGACGCGTTCACGCCCGAGGCCCGCGTCCCCGACCCCGAGCGCCTCGTCGTCGCCTACCACCAGGCCGCGTCCACGCTGAACCTGCTGCGGGCCTTCACGAAGGGCGGGTTCGCGGATCTCAGCCAGGTGCACGTGTGGAACCAGCAGTTCGTGTCCACCAGCGCCGAAGGCCGCCGCTACGAGGCGATCGCGGCCGAGATCGACCGCGCCATGCGGTTCATGAAGGCATGCGGCATCGACCTCGAGAAGGAGGCTCACCTCCACCAGGTCGACTTCTACACATCGCACGAGGCGCTCCTGCTTGGCTACGAGGAGGCCCTCACCCGGCGCGATTCGCTCACCGGCGACTGGTACGACTGCTCCGCTCACCTGGTGTGGATCGGCGAGCGCACCCGCCAGCTCGACGGCGCCCACGTGGAGTTCATGGCCGGCATCAAGAACCCAATCGCCGTGAAGCTGGGCCCCACCACCACGCCCGAAGAGGCCCTCGCCCTGTGCGAGCGGCTGAACCCCGAGAGCAAGCCGGGCCGGCTCACCCTCGTCACCCGCATGGGCGCGGGCACGGTCGCCGACAAGCTGCCCCCGATCGTGTCGGCCGTCGAGAGCGCCGGGCACCCCGTGACCTG
>JAFATL010000241.1 GCA_019243975.1 Actinomycetota bacterium
CCCATCCACTCTCCCACTCGCGATCCAGCGCCTCCTTTCGGAGGATCCACTTCTCCACGTCCTGCTCGTTGACGTTCCGGTGTAGATACACGATCGCGCTCGGACCGAACTCTGCGAGATGGCTGGGCCCGGCAATCTCGTTGACGCCCCGAGCATCGAGCTGCCTGACGGCGTCAGTCAGAGCAAGGTCGTAGTTGAGCGTCGCAACACAGCTGACCGCTCCCTCCGCGAGCAGCGCGGCTGCGAGCAGGTAGCCGTCGTTCGCCTTCGCGTACCGGAAGTCGTTCCGCGGCAGGCGCTCCACGACACGGCGCTGGTCGCCAAATTTGTCGTGTACTGCACTCGCCACACAGGAGAGGTCCCAAGGGTCGGCACACTCGTCGTCGACGAGCTCACCGTCAGCGATGAGGCGATCGAAGATGGCCTTCGAATAGACGCTCGATAGCTCGAGGCTCGTCGGTTCCTCCAACGAGCAGCCTGCGCCGAGCACGAACGTCACACGCCCAGAACGCTCTGAAATTGCCCGGAGGAGGTCGCCCGGAACGCTCATCGTTGACTCGGCTTCGGACACTCGGACGATGGTCCCATAACGGCCTCCAGCCCGACCCGCTGAACGGCTCCGCCACGGCACACCAAGGTAGTTGCGCGTGCACCGGTAGAAATCCGGTAGAAGTCAGGCCGAACTAGGGCTGGTACACCGGCCCTGACCTGCGGCGGCGTGGTGGGCGAGGGGGGACTTGAACCCCCACATCCTTTCGGACACAGGAACCTGAATCCTGCGCGTCTGCCAATTCCGCCACTCGCCCGAGTAGCGGATCGAGGGTAGCCGATCCGTTCGGGCGGCCCTGCCGGTCGAGGAGGAGAAACCCCCCAGTCTGGGTAAGGTGTCGCCACCAATGGCACTCCACGAGTTCGAGCGCCGCCTCGAGCGGCTGGTCGAGGGGGTGTTCGCCAAGGCGTTCCGTAGCGGCCTCCAACCGGTGGAGTTGGTCCGCCGGCTGACACGGGAGATGGACCTCGGCCGCACCCGGGGCGTGAGGGGCGTCATCGCGCCCAATTACTTCGGATTCGCCCTCTCCCCCGACGACCACGAGCGCTTCCAGGCCTTCGCCGACGTGCTGGCCCGGGACCTGGCCGACGCCGCCCGTGACCACGCCCGGTCCGAGGGCTACCTGTTCGTGGGCCCGGTCGAGGTGGAGCTTCTCGCCGACCCGGCCGTCTCGGCGGGCACCTTCCTGCTGGCCAGCGAGGTGCGCGAAGCCGAGGGCGGGGCCCTGGTGGGCACGGTGGTGCTCCCCGGAGGCGAGCGGGTACGGGTGCTCGACGACGCAGTCACGATCGGGCGCCTGCCCGAGTGCGAGGTGCCCTTGAACGACCAGAACGTGAGCCGGCGCCACGCCGAGGTCCGGCGAGAGGGCGACGAGTTCGTGGTGGTCGACCTGGGGTCGACCAACGGCACCAAGGTCAACGGCACGCGGGTGCAGAAGCAGCGCCTCAACGACGGCGACGAGATCACCGTTGGGTCGAGCACCCTCCGGTTCGAGGCTTCCTGAGGCAACCATGCCCGACGCCCTGCTCAACGTCCTGAAGCTGCTCCTTCTGGCCCTCCTCTACCTCTTCTTCTTCCGCGTGCTGCGGGCGGTGTGGGCGGAGATCTCCTCGCGAGCGTTCGCGGCGCCCGCCGCGGTCGCGCCGGCGCCCGCCCCCACCCGGGCGGGCAGCACGGCCCCCGGGAAGTCGGCCCTGCACCTCAAGGTCGTGGAGGGCGACCTCCGGGGCAAGGTGTTCGAGGTGGGCGACGAGCTCACGGTCGGGCGGGCGGCCGGGTGCCAGATCGCCCTCGCCGACGACACGTTCGTGTCCCAGCTGCACGCCCGCCTGTTCCGCCGGGACGGGCGCCACTACGTGGAAGATCTGGGCTCGACCAACGGCACCTTCCTCAACCGCAAGCAGATCTCGGCGCCGATCGCCCTGCGCCGCGGTGACCGCCTGCAGGTGGGCAAGACCGTCTTCGAGGTTGGTCGATGACGACGTTGAGGTGGGGAGCGGTGACCGACGTCGGCCGCATCCGCACCAACAACGAGGACCAGCTGCTCGTGGCCGACCCGCTGTTCGCGGTGGCCGACGGCATGGGCGGCCACGCGGCCGGCGAGGTGGCCTCGCAGGTCGCGGTCGAGGCCCTCCGCGCCGCCTTCGACCGAGACCACTCCGCCGACGGGCTGGCCGAAGCGGTGCGCATCGCCAACCGGGCGGTGTGGGACCGGGCCCAGGAGAAGTCCGAGTACCGCGGGATGGGGACGACCCTGACCGCGGTGGCGCTGGTCGGCGACGGTGATGGCGAGACGTTGGCCGTCGTCAACGTCGGCGACTCGCGCACCTACCTGCTGCGCGACGGCGAGCTCGACCAGCTCACCGACGATCACGGGCTGGTGGCCGAGCTCGTTCGCAGTGGCCAACTCAGCCCCGAGGAAGCCGAGCAGCACCCGCAGAAGAACGTCCTGACGCGCGTCCTCGGTCTCGACGAGGACGTGGAGGTCGACTGCTTCCAGGTCGTGCCCTACAAGGGCGACCGCTTGCTGCTCGCCAGCGACGGCCTCACCAACGAGGTCACCGACGCGCAGATGGCGTCCGTGCTGCGGCGACTGGCCGACCCGCAGGAGGCGGCGGCCGAGCTGGTGCGCATGGCGAAGGACAACGGCGGCAGCGACAACGTCACGATCGTGCTCGTCGACGTCGTCGACGACGACGACCGGTCCGGCGCTGCCTCGGCCGCCCTGGCCGACGACCCGCGCCCGACGCAGACGGCCCGCCGCGAGGCACCCGTTCGCGACACCGAAACCGCACCCGCGCCGCGTCCCCAACCGGCACCGGAGCGATCGCCGCAGAACCGGCCGCGCCGGTTCACCTTTCGCGTGGTGGTCTTCGTGGCTGTCCTCGCGTTGTTGGTGGCGGGCGCCGTCGTGTCCATCGGCTGGTACGCGCGCGGGGGCTACTACGTCGGCCTGAAGGGCAGCGAGGTCGCCATCTACAAGGGCCGGCCGGGTGGGGCCCTGTGGTTCAAGCCCACATTGGCCGAGCGCACGGGCGTGAAGAAGGACGACGTGCAGGCGGCGTTCGTCGACGACATCAAGGCGGGCAAACCCGAGCCTTCACTTGGGGCGGCTCGGCGCTACGTGAAGAACGTGAAGAGCCCCGAGCCCGCGCCGACCCCAACCCCTGGCACGCCCAGTCCGGGCACACCCAGCCCCACGCCGACCTCCACTCCGTGATCTCATCGCCCCGGCGTACGACCGAGCTCGGCCTCCTGGTGCTGGGCGCCTTCATCACGGTGGGCGCCTACGTGCTCGCCAGCCTGGGCCGCACCGCCTCGCTGCCCGCCAACCTGGTGCCGTTCCTCGTGATCGTGCTGGCGCTGTTCGGCCTCGCCCACGTCACGCTGCGGCGGGTGGCCCCCGAAGCCGACTCGATGCTCCTGCCGTTGGCGGGACTGCTCAACGGCCTGGGCTACGTGATGGTCGCCCGACTCGACCAGAAGCTGGCCGGCCTACAAGCGCTGTGGACCGCGGTCGGAGTGCTCGGCTTCATCGCCACCATCGTCGTCATCAGGCGGGTCACGGATCTCGAGCGCTACCGCTACACGTTCGCCCTCGGAGGCATCGGCCTGTTGCTGGTGCCGCTCGCCCCGGTGGTGGGCCGCACGATCAACGGGTCGCGCCTGTGGGTGCGCGTCGGCGCGCTCACGTTCCAGCCCGGCGAGCTGGCCAAGATCGCCCTGGCCATCTTCTTCGCGTCCTATCTGGTCGAGCGGCGCGACGTCCTGGGCGACTTCAAGCTCCGCCTCGGCGAGCTCCCGAAACCGCGCTACCTCGCGCCCATCCTCCTCGCGTGGGCGGCGTCGCTGGTCGTGATGATCGCGGAGAAGGACCTGGGGTCGTCGCTGCTGTTCTTCGCCCTCTTCGTCGTGATGCTGTGGGTCGCCACCGGGCGGCCGTTCTACCTCGGCACCGGTGGCGTGCTCTTTCTGTTCGGCTCACTCATGTCGTACGAAGCGTTCGCTCACGTGCGTGAGCGCGTCACCGTGTGGCTCGACCCGTGGTCGGCGGGCCGCGCCTCGGCCAGCGGGTTCCAGGTGGTGCAGGCCCTCTTCGCCATGGGCACGGGTGGCATCACCGGCGTCGGTCTGGGCCTCGGCAGCCCCCAGCAGATCCCCGCCGCCACCACCGACATGATCTACTCCGCGTTCGGCGAAGAGCTCGGCCTGCTCGGGACGGTGGCCATCCTGGTGGCGTTCCTGCTCATGGTCGGCGCCGGCCTGCGCATCGCGGCGCGCACCGAGCGGCCGTTCGAGCAGCTGCTGGCGACCGGCCTCACCGTCATCCTCGGCGTGCAGACGTTCATCATCATCGGCGGCGTGCTGCGCGTGGTGCCACTCACCGGCGTGACGTTGCCGTTCGTCTCCTACGGCGGCTCGTCGCTGCTCGGCAGCTACATCCTGTTGGCGCTGCTCCTGCGCATCTCCCACGACAGCAACGAGCGGCTGCAGCGCGGGGCGGCCGAAGCAACGACGGCGGGGGCGCCGTGACCAAGCAGGTGCGCACGCTCGGCATCGCCCTGATGGTGCTGTTCGGCATCCTCTTCGTGCAGCTCAACTACCTGCAGGTGGTGCACGCCGACAAGCTGGCCAAGGACCCGCGGAACACGCGGCGGATCACTCGCGACTTCACCCGCGACCGCGGCGACATCCAGACCAGCGACGGCGTCGTCCTGGCCCGCTCGGTACCGTCGAACGACTCGTTCAAGCGCCAGCGCCAGTACCCGGCCGGCGCGCTGTTCGGCCACATCACCGGCTTCTTCGGGTACTACAACGCCACCGGCGTCGAGCAGGTCTACAACGACCAGCTCAGCGG
>JAFATL010000663.1 GCA_019243975.1 Actinomycetota bacterium
ATGACCTCCTGCGGGAGTTCCTCGACGAGTCCTACGACGTCACGCTGGCCCGGATCGAACGGCGCGCTGCCCGCCACACCGCACCGGTCGATCAGCTGCAGGAGATCGTCGGCACGATCATCTGGTCGGCCTTGCACGACGACTTCGCCCGCCGGGCCGCGTTCGTCGTGGCCAGCGAGTACCTCCGCCTCGACCCGCCCGAGCGCGCCGCCATCGAGCTGAAGCGCAAGGCGCTGCTGGACTTGGTCGAGGGCGTGGTGCGGGACGGCGTGAAGAAGCGCAAGTTCAAGTGCGACGAACCGCGCGAAGCCGCGCGCGCCATCATCACCTTGGCGCAATCGGTGTCAGCGGTCGAGCACGAGATCGGCCGCCCCCTCGACGACGTCATCGCCCTCTACCAACACTTCGCCGTCGCACTGGTTCGTTAGACCGGCTGCTCTCTCGATCGTCATCACACCGTAAAGCCGGCGTAACGTTATGGGAACATATGTTCGCTAGACCGGGTCTCGCAGGATGGAAAAGCCTCGAGAACCGGGCTGACGGTTCTCCCTCTGACGTGCTGACACCGTGGCGCGGGCGGTGGGGAGGAGGTAGCTGGGTTGCATCCCGGGGAAGCGGCGAAGGTGCTGCGAACAGCGCTGCTGTCACTGCGTCCCGACGCGCTGTCGGGGCGTGAGTGCGCGTCGCTGGCCGAGGAGCTGGCCCGCACCGCCAAGTCCTGCGAGGCAGCCGCTGCGTCATTGGCGGCGTGGGCGTCAGATCGCGGTGCCTATCGCGACAAGGGCTTCACCGATGGCGCCGAGTGGTTCGCCCGGGCGTCGGGTTCGTCTCCCACCGCAGCCAAGGCAGCCATGGAGACGGCCTGGGCAGTCGAGGAGTGCCCCGAGACGAAAGCAGCAGTACTCGCAGGCGACGTGTCGATGGAACAGGCCGGCATCATCGCGAGGACCGAGTTCGCGGTGCCCGGTTCTGAAGCGGACCTGCTCGGTGTTGCGAAGTCCTCCTCGCTCAAGTCGTTGAAGGACTCAGCGCGCGACACGCGACTCGGCTCGATGGACGTCGACGAGCTGGCGCGCCGGCAGCGCAAGGCACGCTGCTACCGGCACTGGCGCGACGAGCTGGGCATGGTGCGGGGGACCTTCGCCCTCACGCCTGAGGTCGGCGTCCCGATCGTCAACGGCCTCGACGCCGAAGCAGACCGGCTGCGCAAGGCAGCGAAGAAGGAGGGCGAGCCCGAGGCGTGGGAGGCCTACGCCGCTGACGCCCTGGCGGCGCGGCTACAGGGCGGCGGTGAAGTCAGGGGGTCACGGGCGGAGCTCGTGGTGGTGGCCGACATCAACGCCCTGCGGCGGGGCCATGCCGAACCGGGCGAGCCCTGCCACGTCGTGGGTGGCGGGCCGATCCCGGTCGAGGTGGCGCGGGAGCTCTCCAAGGACGCCTTCATCAAGGCGGTCCTGCACGACGGCGTCGACGTGCTGCGGGTCAAGCACTTCGGCCGCCACATCAAGGCCGAGCTGCGCACCGCGCTCGAGTTGGGCCCGGCGCCACAGTTCGCCGGCAAGACCTGCTGTGAGCCGGGATGTGGGCGCCAGTACAACCTCGAGTGGGACCACGTCGACCCGGTCAACAACAACGGACCGACCTCGTTCGACAACCTCAAGCCACGCTGCTGGCCTCACCATCGCGACAAGACCGAGCGCGATCGAAAGGCGGGCCTGCTCAGACCGAAAGCGTCAGCGGAGCGAGGGCCGCCGCCATAGCAAATGCAGCCGGCATAGCGTCGGCGAGGTGGACCACGAGCGATGCGACGCGTGTGGCTTCGACGGCGCGCGGTACGACGACGCGGCTTTGCTCAGCGCGATTCGTGCGTTGGGATCCCGGTGGCGGGACTTGATCGGTAGTGCGGGTGAAGAGCTCCGGGTGCGGCCGGGCGAGGGCGTGTGGTCGGCGCTCGAGTACGCCGCTCACAGTCGGGACATCACGGCGCTGCACGCCGCCGGCGTAGAGATGGCGTGGACCGGGGACGAGCCGGTGTTTCCCGCCTTCGCCGACGACGCGGTCGACGCGGCCGCGGCGGGGTACGCCGAGCTCGAGCCCGGTGAGGTGCTCGATGCGCTGGACGAGGCGGCCAACCGGCTGGCGGGCGCGGCCGAGGTGGCCGGGCCCGACGCGTGGACGAGGGGTCTCACCATCGGGGACACGAGGAACGACGTGCGCCGGATGCTCGAGCACTCCCTCCACGACTCGGTCCATCACCTCGACGACGTGGAGCGGGGCTGGCCCAGCTGCGCGGCTAGCCGAGGCAAGGACTACCACCGTGACACGAGTGTCAGATATGCTGCTCTGAACTCGACGAGGGGAGCCCGATGCACGTCGGAATGGCTGTGTTCTTCCAGGGGTCTGAGACGCGTTCCGACGAGGAGGTCTACCGCGACGACCTCACGCTGGCCGACCT
>JAFATL010000732.1 GCA_019243975.1 Actinomycetota bacterium
GGCCCCGCAACGAGTCGGCGCTGGGCAGCACCGGCAAGGAGACGCTCGCCCACAAGCCGCTCGAGTTCCTCTACGAGAAGTTCTCCGAGTACGTCGAGGACCGCCGGGCCAACCCGCAGAACGACGTGCTCACCGGCCTGGCTCAGGCCACCTTCCCCGACGGGTCGCTACCCGAGGTCATCGACGTGGTGCGGGTGGCGTCGAACCTGTTCGCGGCGGGGCAAGAGACGACCGTGCGGCTGCTGGGCGCGGCGCTGCAGTTCATCGCGGAGCGACCCGAATTGCAGAAACAGTTGCGTGAGCACCGGGAGCTGATCCCGAACTTCGTGGAGGAGTGCCTGCGCATCGAGAGCCCGGTGAAGGGCGACTTCCGCGTGGCGCGCGTGCCCACGACGGTGGGTGGCATCGACATTCCCGCCGGGACGACCGTGATGGTGCTCAACGGCGCCGCCAACCGCGACGCGCGGCGCTTCCCTGATCCCGACGAATTGCGGCTCGACCGCGACAACGTCCACCAGCAGCTGGCGTTTGGGCGCGGCATCCACAGCTGCCCGGGCGGTCCGCTGGCTCGCACCGAAGGCCGCGTGAGCGTCGAGCGTCTCCTTGACCGCATGCTCGACATCCGGATCGACGAGTCCGAGCACGGCCCGCCCGATGCGCGTGTCTACAAGTACGCGCCGACGTTCATCCTGCGGGGCCTGCGCAAGTTGCACCTGGAGTTCACGCCGGCATGATCAGTGTCAGCCCGCTGGCGGGCAACGTCGGTGCAGTGATCTCCGGCGTCGACCTCGGCCGCGATCTCAACGAGAGCACGGTCGCCGAGATCCGCAAGGTGTGGCTGGACCATGGCGTGGTGTTCCTGCGCGAGCAGAACCTCACGCCCGACCAGTTCGTGGCCTTCGCCCGGTCCATCGGCGAGCTCGACCGCTACCCGTTCGTGCCCGGCATCGAGGGCTATCCCGACATCATCGCCGTGACGAAGCTGCCCCACGAAACCGTCAACTTCGGCGGCATCTGGCACTCCGACACCGCGTACCTCGACGAGCCGCCGATGGCCACGACGCTGCTGGCGCGCGAGGTCCCGCCCTACGGCGGCGACACCATGTTCGCCAACCAGTACGCGGCCTACGAGGCGCTGTCGCCGTCGATGCAGGAGCTGCTGGCGCCGCTGCGTGGGGTCAATAGCTCGGCGCTGGCCGACGTCAGCAAGACGCGCGAAGACCGCATCGCCGAGGCTGATGGGTCCAGCGGCGGGGAGGTGCGCAACTTCGAAGCGATCCATCCCGTCGTGCGCACCCATCCCGAAACGGGCCGCAAGGCGCTGTACGTCAACGTCGCCCACACGGCCCGGTTCGACGGCATGACCGACGACGAGAGCCGTCCCCTGCTGCAGTACCTCTTCGCCCATCAGGTCCGCCCCGAGTTCACCTGCCGCTTCCAATGGGCTCCCGGCTCCCTCGCCCTCTGGGACAACCGCTGCGTCCAGCACAACCCCATCAACGACTACCAGGGCTACAAGCGCGTCATGCACCGCATCACCCTCAAAGGCGACCGTCCCGTCTAGTTGGCGTACCGCCGACGCGTCCCCGTGCTCCGCGGAGCACACCGACGCGTCACGCTCCCGAGCCCGACCGCTCGATAGCCGACAGCTAGGGACGTCGCGGCCTCTTCCCTTGCGAACTGTCGGCGGCTACAGACCGATTCGGTTCGTAGCCGCCGACAGAACGAATTCGTCTCGCAACCGACGGCAGATACCCACCGAATCGGTGCGTAGCCGCCGCCAGTTCGAGGCGCGCAACAGTGCCGATCCCCGGCGGTTAGTCAGGCGCGAGGTCGGGGAGCTGGCCGAAGTAGGTCGGCGGCGCGCCGGACCCGTCGAGGCTGTCGCCGCGCGGGGATCCATCGGCTCGAAGTGCGACCAGCATCCACTTCTTCGGCTCGGAAGGCGTCGCGGGCCCGCCATCGGTCTGGCCGAGATTGCCCTCTACCAGCACGAGCCAGACGAGATCTCTGGCTGAGCAACTTCGGACTTCGCACTGCGCGAGAGAACGATCCGCCCGCTCGAGATCCGTAGATCGCACCAGCTTCGCGGTCACCCGAACGGCACCCGGTTCGCTCTTCCACCGATCGATGATCGCCTGTCTCGTGGCGCGCGTTGATGCAGGCGCTGTCGTTGTCTTGGGCCGGATCGCATGCGACGTCGACTGGCTACAGCCAGCCAGGAGGGTGGACCAGGCAACGGCGACAGCGACGCCATGGAACAACCTCACGCGAGCGACCGTACGCCATATGTGTCGCCGCGTTGGATCGACCCTATCGACCGCCTAGACCGCCCACTGCCAAGACGGGAGGGGTCCCTCAGGCGCCGGACTGGCGCCCTGCGCCGTTACCGCGGCCCGCGCCGACCAGCGCGGGCAGGGCATGGCTACCCCCGGTCCCGCCCAGCAGAAAGACCCTCACGGCGCCGACAATAAGGAAGACTTGGACTCGTGGACATCGCGGTGTTGCTCGTCGCGTCCTGTGCCGTCGTGGCATGGATGCTGTTGGGCACGGCGGCCGCGAGAGACGCCGACGCCCGCGGCCAGGAAGGCCGTTGGGTCGGGGTCGCCTGGGTTCTTTGCTTCCCGCTGGGTGTCGCCTTGTGGCTGAACGCACGCCGATTCCCCAGACAAGACGTCATTCGCTGAAGGACGCGAAGACGGACGGCCTCGCCGTTGAGACCGCCCGTCCCGAGGATCTGCTGGCGTGGCGCTGCGGCGCCCGCGGAGGTAGGGCGGGACTACTTGCGGGCGACGTCGGGGTCGAGTTCGTCGGCCTTTTCGGTGAGGTCCCGCACGTCCTCGCGGACGCGGCCGGCCTGAATGCGCTGCTCCTCGGCCAGCGCCGCTTCGCGCTTGGCCTTGGCGGCGCGCTCCTCGGCGTCGGCCTCGAGCTTCTGGGCCCGCAACTCCTTCTCGCGGGCCTCTGAACGGTGTTCGGCTGCCTGCGTCCGGTGCTTATCGGCGCGGCGGCGCGACGCCATCTTGGCGATCACGGCGATGACGATGATCAGCACGACGACGACTGCGGCGACAATCAGGATTGTCTTCATACGTCTGCATGTTCCCCGGCGGCGTGCGGAGCTAACGGCTGCGCCGCGCCCCGTTACAGGCCGAGGCTGTTGGCCATCATGTAGAACGCCAGCGCAAGGAGCAGCAGAACGCCTGCGCTGGCCACCAGTTCATACCCCCGCCGCACCAGGCCGGCGAGGCCAATCGCCATTGCGCCGACCATGAATGTCGAGCCCATCGCCATCGGTAGGTCTCTACCCCGGTGTGCGGCGGGATCACCGCAGCGTCGAACTACGGCGCGTACGACGGCAAGGGGCTGCTGACGATGTGCCAGCACGTGCAGTCCTTGACGAACTGCAGGGCCCGCCACGTGTCACCACCGTAGGTCTTGTACGGCGCCGAATAGGTGGTGTCGGTGGCGGCGTAGGCGAGCTGGATGGGGCCGGCGTTGAACAGGGCGGGGATGATGCTCTGGCGCGTCAGCGACGTGGCGTGGTTGATGGCAATGGCCGACGCCCACAGCACCGAGCACACACCGCCCCCCTGCGCGCCGAACACCTCGCTGGGCGGGAAGCCGGCCTTGACGAGGATCTTCTGGCACCGCGCCGTCCCCGCGTCGACCGGGTAGTTGGGCGTGGTGTCCATGCCGTAGGCGGCAGTGGTGATCGCCATCGCGCCGTCGAAGTTGTCGGTGTTGGGCTTCGTCGCGGTGGTGGCGGTGACGAGGAAGCCGTTGTAGTTCACGGCCAGGTACTTGGGCCGGTAGTGCTGTGACTCCGCCGCGTTGGAGAACGACAGGAACGACCCACCGCCGGTCAGGGGGATGACGTGGGTGGCGCCGTCCCGTTCGAACTGCACGACCGCCTGGTTCATCTCTGCGGGTGATGCGAAACCACCCGCCGGGCAGGCGAACTTGTACTTGCTGATCGACGTCACGTGGGCCCGGGCCAGCGCGTTCTCGAGCTGGGTGTTGACCTCGGGCGTGCAGTCCTCCTCCAGCAGGCCAAGCTTCTTGAACCCCTTCGCCGGGTCGAAATAGCCGCGCTGCTGGGCGCCGAGGATGCCCGTCGTCATCTCGGTGGCGGTGTCGGTCAGCACCGACGCGATGTAGGGGTAAAAGCGCTTGACGTCGGACGTGACGAGCTGGGTCTGGGTGATGATCGGGATGCTCTGGCGGGCAACGCAGCTGTACTGGCCGAGCGGATACACGAACGCACCGCCGTCGGCGAACGCCAGCGGCGCATCCTGCCCGACCTGTACGCACGTGGCCTGGGTCTGGTCCTGGTTGATCGGGTTGCCCTCGTAGGCCTTGATGATCATCTTGCGGCATTGCACGCCGCCGCTGGCGTTGATGTCGTCGACGACCGCCTGCGACATCTTCTTGTAGTCGTCGGGCGACCCGAGGCCGACCGCCGAGTTGCCGATGGCGCCGGCCAGGTTGGCGTAACCGAAGCCCACGAAGATCGTCTTGTCGGTGACGCCCGTGGCCTTGGCGGGCGTGGGCAGGCACTTGCTGCCCGACGGCGTCGTGCCCGAGAGGTTGCCGCTACCGGGCGCGCTGCTGCCGGCGCCCGGGCTCGCACCGTTCTTGACTGACGCACCGGCGACGGCGGTGTTGCCCGCGCCTGCGGCCGCGGCCACCGGGGCGACGGTCGTGTCGGAACTGCCGCTCGCCTCACCGCCGCCGGTGGCACCCGGCGAGGCGCCCGGCCCCGCTGTCGCCACGTTGGTAGCGGCCAGCCGGTTCCCGGTCGGGACGAGGATCCACGCCACCAGGGCGATCACCACCGCCGCGGCGCCGGCCGACAGCGCACGGTTGAGGACGGTCGTGCGGCGCCACCACAGGCGCAGCTCGAGGAACGGCGTCATGTGGTCTGCCTTTCTTTGCGGGTCCGGCGGGGCCGCGGCTTGGCGCCGTTCGGCCCCCCCCCG
>JAFATL010000023.1 GCA_019243975.1 Actinomycetota bacterium
CGGTACCCCACGCCACCGACCTCGACCAGCACTTCGCCCGTGGGCGAACGGTCGAGCAGCACGCCCCGCAGCGACCCGATCACGACTGCGCTCCTGCGACCCGTGCCAGCCGCGGCGCCAACGAGAGGTGGCAGATGGCGAGAGCCAATGCGTCGGCGGTGTCGGGCGGCCGCGGTCGTTCGGGCAGGCCCAGCAACGACTGCACCATCTGCTGCACCTGCGCCTTGGGCGCAGCGCCGTAGCCCGTGACTGCCATCTTCACCTCGTTGGGCGTGTACTGGCACACCGGCACGCCCGCTTCGGCCGACACCAGCAAGGCGAGCCCGCTGGCCTGGCCAACTGACATGGCCGTGCGGGCGTTGGTCTGGAAGAAGACGCGCTCGACCGACACCGCGTCGGGCTGCAACTCGGCGACCAGCCCCCGCAGCTCAGCCACCAGTGCAGCCAGGCGCTGTGGCAGCGGGTCGGCGGGCGGCGTGGTGATGACGCCGGCCGACACGGCGCGCATGCCCCGGCTGTCGCCAGTGACGCAGCCATAGCCACACCGGGACACGCCCGGGTCGATGCCGAGCACGAACACGCGTTCGAAGCTAGCGCACGCCTACGACAGTTTGGTGGATGGCCTGCCGATACCCTGCCCATGGCTTCGCACCTGACCGGTGCTCCGCTGAGCGCAGGGGGCCCCACCCCTGCGCCTTCCCGTACTCTCGACCATATGGTCACCGGCCCAGCGCTGGAGGTGCGGGGGCTGGCCAAGTCGTTCGGGGCCAAGGTAGCGGTGGCCGGCCTCGACCTGGTGGTCCCTGCCGGCAGCTTCTTCGGGCTGGTCGGCCCCAACGGCGCCGGCAAGACGACCTCGTTGAAGATGATGACGGGCTTGCTGCGCCCAGATACCGGTTCCGTCCACATCGGGGCCCTCGACGTATGGCGCGCCCCCGTCGAGGCCAAGTCGGTCATCGGCGTGCTGCCCGAGGACCTGGCCCTGTTCGAACGGCTCACCGGCACGGAGCTGCTCACCTACACGGGCCTGTTGCGGCGCATGGACCCCGACACCATCAGCACCCGGGCCGACGAGCTCCTCGACGTGCTCGGCCTGCGGGAGGCGGCCGGCGCGCTGGTGGTCGACTACAGCCACGGCATGCGCAAGAAGGTGGCGCTGGCAGCGGCCCTGCTGCACGGGCCGCGCATCCTGTTCCTCGACGAACCCTTCGAGGCCATCGACCCGGTGTCGGCCCGCACGATCCGCAGCGTGCTCGAGCGCTTCACCGATGGGGGCCACACCGTCGTGTTCTCGAGCCATGTGATGGAACTGGTGGAGCGGCTGTGCGATCGCGTGGCCGTGATGAACCTTGGTCGCATCGTCGCTGAGGGCCCACTCGACGAGATCCGACAAGGGCGGTCGCTGGAGGACGCGTTCGTCGACCTGGTCGGCGCGGCCGAGACAGCTGGAGAGCAACTCGGATGGTTGGGGTCTTCGTCCGGCTGAAGCTGACGTTGCTGCGCAACAGCCTGCGCCGCAACCGTCAGCAGCAGGTGGGCCTGGTAGCCGCGCTCATCGTGTGTCTGCCGCTGGTCGCGGTGGCCTTCGGCACGCTCGCCGCCCTGCATGGGTTGCCGCAACGACGACTCGACGTGACGGTGATCCTGTTCTCCGCCGTCCCCGCGGGGTGGACGGCGGCGGGCGTCCTCTTCTTCGGCGTGGACGAGACGCTCGATCCGGCATTGCTCCTGACCCTGCCGCTCGACCGGGGCGACATCATGCGCGGCGTGCTGGCCGCGTCCGTCACCGGCATCGCGCCGGTGGCCGTGTTCGTCGCGTTGTGCGGCGCTCTCCTCGGCTTCGGCCGCGAGCTGAGCGCGTTCCCGCTGGTCTTCCTCGGCGTGGTCGGCGAGTTCCTGCTCGGGCTCGTCGGCGCCCGCTTGGCCACCACGTTGCTGTCGGCCATCTTGCGGTCGCGTCGGGGCCGTGACGTCTCGGCCCTGTTGTTCGCGTTGATGATCGTGCTGATCAGCGCGACCACGCAGGGCTTCCTCGCCGCCTTGCGCAACGCGGGCACGACGACGCTGCGTCCTGTCGTGCGCCCCCTCAGTTGGCTGCCGCCCGGCTGGGTGGCCCGCTCGATGGCCGACGCCAACGCCCACCGCTACGTCAGCGCGGCGCTGTTGCTGGTCGCCGTCGCCGCCGTCCTCGCCGTGATGGTGTGGGGGTGGGCGTGGGCTCTGGACCGGCTGGGCACCACGCCCGAGCCGCAGGCGCGCACCAAGCCCAGCCAGCGCAACCTGTTCGCCCGGCCGTTCGGCTGGTTGCCCCGCACCCGCACCGGCGCGGTGGCCGCCAAGGAGCTGCGCTACCTCTGGCGGGAACCGCGGCGCCGGGTGAACGCGCTGCTGCCGGTGATGATCCCGTTGCTGGCCATCGTCGCCAGTCGCCTGCGCGGCGGCCACCTCGACCACCGCACGGTGCTCATCACCGCGTCGGTGGCCGTGCTCGGCACGGGCACGTTCTTCAACCAGTTCGG
>JAFATL010000050.1 GCA_019243975.1 Actinomycetota bacterium
TCGGCGTCACCGAAGTGGTGATGCGTCTCCCGTCCGCGCCGCGCGACGTCGTGCTGCCGATCCTCGACAAACAAGCGGCCCTGGTGGCAGCCCACCGCTGACGCGGGCGCAGGTCAGGCGGCCGCGCGCGGCAAGGTGATGCTGAACGTGGTGCCGGTGCCCACCTGACTCTCGACGCCGATCGTGCCGCCCATGGCCTCGACCAGTCCCCGCACGATGTAGAGCCCGAGACCCACGCCCTTGTCGAACCGCCCGTCGCCCGTGTCGGCCTGGCTGAACGGCTCGAACGCCCGCTCGAGGAAGGAAGGCTCCATACCCGGTCCGCGGTCGGCCACGCGGAACGTGACGGAGTCGTCGACGGCGTCGGCGCTGATGGTGACGGGGTCCTCGGGCGAGTACTTGACGGCGTTCTCGAGCAGGTTGCCGAGGACCTGCTCGAGACGGCCTTCGTCGGCGCGCACCGGTGGCAGGTCGGGCGCCACGACCACTTCGACGGGCGGCCGCTCTTCGGGCAAGGAGTCGACGACGCGCTCCACCACGGCGAGCGGCTCCACCGGCCCGACCGACAAGCGGAGGGAGCCCGTCTCGAGACTGGTCGAGTCGAGGAGGTTGTTGATGAGCCGGCCCAGCCGCTCGCCCTGGCTCACCATGCGGTTGAGCATGTGCTCGCGGTCGGCGGCCGACAGCGTGTCGCTGTAGGTGCCGAGCGTTTGCGCGAAGCCGACGAGCGCGGTGAGCGGCGTGCGCAGCTCGTGCGACACGCTGGCGAGGAACGTGCTCTTGAGGCGCGACAGCTCGGACAAGCGCTCGACCGTCTCGCGCTCGCGGTCGAAGCGCTGCGCGTTCTGAATCGACACGGCAGCTTCGACCGCGACCGTGCGCAGGAACGACACGCTGGTGCGCTCGGGGTTGACGACGAGCAGCGCACCGAGGCGCTGCCCGCCGACCAACAGGTCGGCTCGCATGGTGCTGGCGCCCCCCACCCCCACCGTGCGTTCGCCGTCGGCCGGGCCGTCGCGCGGGATCGTGAGTGGGAGTCGGCCCGACGACGGCCACGCCGTGCGCAGGTCGAGCACGCCCGTGATCGGGTCTTCGAGGTAGATGGCGGCGGCATCGGCGCCGGCCGCGTCCGCGCTGGTGCGCACGACGGCTTCGAGCACTTGGTCGACACCCTGGGTGAGTGCGATCGACTCGGCCAGACTCTCGAGGCCCTCGAGGTCGCGAGTGCGCTCGGCGATGCTGGCCTCCAGGCGACTGTTGGCCTCGCCCAGGCGGATCAACAGCTCGGTGTTCTCGCGGCGAAGACGGTGGCGGGCGAGGGCGGCCTTCACGACGCGCACCAACTCGTCGGGGGCGATCGGCTTGGTGAGGAACTCGTCGGCCTGACCCACCGCCGCGATGGCGCTCTCGACCGTGGGGTAGCCGGTGAGCATCACCACTTGGAGGTCGGGGTCGCGCGCCTTGAGGGCTGCGCTCAACTCCACACCGGTGGTGTCGGGGAGGCGTTGGTCGACGACCGCGACGGCGGCGGCGGAGGCTGCGTTGGACGCGGTGGCGGCGGCCGCCGATCCGACGGCCGTGGCTTGGATGCCGTGCAGACCGAGGATGTCGACAAGGGTCTCGCGCATGCCGGCGTCGTCGTCGACGATGAGCACCCGGTCGCCCTGCGGCCCGGTTGACGGAGCGACGTCGGTCACGATGGGGACTCGGCTGCGCCTTCCACCAGGTTCAGGAGATAGCCCACCTGGAACGGCTTGTGCACGACCGCAAACGCCTGCGCATCCATCGCCCGCCGCAGCTGATCCTCGACCGCGTACGCCGTCATCATGATGACGCGCGGCGGGGGTGGCCCCATCTGTTGCAGCACGGTGACGCCGTCAGGGCCCGGCATGCGGATGTCCATGAGCACGACGTCGAACGCTTGGCCCTGCACTTCGGCCAGCGCGCTGGTGCCGTCGTGGGCGGCGGACACCTCGTAGCCCGCGTCCTGCAGGATGTCGCACAGCGTCTCGCGCATGCCCAACTCGTCGTCCACCACCAGGACCCGGGTGGCCGTCACTCGCTCGCGCTTCCGTTGGCGCCGGCATAGACAGGCAGCGAGACGGTGAACGTGGCGCCTGCACCGGGCCGGCTGTCGACGGCGATGTTGCCGCCGTGGGCGCCCACGATGCGCTGGGTGACCGCCAGGCCCAGGCCGACGCCGCGCGCCTTGGTGGTGAAGAACGGCTCGAACACGTGGCTCCGGGTTTCCTCGCTCATACCGTCGCCCTGATCTGACACCTTGATCGAAACCGTGCCGTTGGTCGACGACGTGGCCACGGTGAGCACTCCCCCCTGGCTCATGGCGTCGTACCCGTTCGTGATGAGGTTCAGCAAGACCTGACGGAGCTGATCGCGGTCGGCGGCGACCGCGGGCGTGTTGCCATCGACCTGGCGCGAGACAGTGATGCCCTCGGGCGGAGGCGCCACCTCCAGCGCTTCGTCGACAAGGGGGGCAACGTCGACGCTGGCGACGATGGGCTCGCGGGCCCGGGCGAACTCGAGCAGGTCGGAGATGATCAACGTGGCGGCGGCGACCTCCCGCTCCGCGGTGCCGAGGTGACGTTGCATGCGGTCGTCGCCGTTGTCGGCGGTGGCCGTGCGGATCAGGTAGAGGCTGTTCGAGATCACGCCGAGGGGGTTGCGCAGCTCGTGGCCGACCGCCGACGCCAGCTGGCCGACGGCCGCCAAGCGCTCCGAGCGGACCAGCTGTTCCTGGGCGGACTCGAGCGCGGCAAGCGACGACCGCAGCGCGGTGGTGCGCTCGTCGACGAGTGCCAGCGCGTAATCGCGGCGCCGCAGGACGACCTCGAGCAAGTACGCCATGAGCAGGGCGCCGAGGATGCCCGACAACAGCACGAGCCACGGCGTGCGGAACGCCAGCGTGCCGACGAGCGGCTTCTGGGCGCTCACCGACAGGAGCCACGGCGAGACACCGAGCTTGAACGGCTGGCTGACGACGTCACCCTTCAGGGGGACCTTGAGATGGGCCGTGGAGAGGATGGCCTGCGACGCTTCGGGCTTGCTCGACGCGTAGAGCACGACGTTGAGTTCGGAGAACGGCTGCGACGATGCCGTCCGCGACTGGCCCGCCGGCGCCACCTTCGTCTCGCGGAAGAGCACGTGGCCGGGCGGCGCCAGCGGCGGACCGAGCGCCAGGCCGAGTGACTTGGCACCTTCGGTGACAAGGACACGCGACGCAGCCAGCTTCCCCTGCGCGGCCATCGCGGTTCGCATCGTGTCGGCCCGTTCGCCCGTGACGATGTCGCCGGCCTTGAGGGTGGAACCGACGGCGGCCTCAACGACGAATCCGTCGCGGTTGTCGGGCGACGGAGCGAGCAACGCTTCCGTGAGGAGGCTGGGTGTCGTCGCCACGTCACCCTTGGTGGCCTCGGCGAACGCCTCCTGGGATCCGTTGGTCAGACGGGAGGCCGTGCCCGCGTTGGCGAGTTGTGACTGCACCGCGCCAGTCGCCGTCTGCAATGTGACGTTGAGCTCCGACGTGCGCTCTCGCAACAGACGGTGCTCCTGGTCACGCACGACCTGCCGGGTTCCCCAGGCCGCCGCGACCGCAGCGAGCAGGAGCACGACGAGGACGACCACGGACAGTCCTCGGAGCGCGCCGCGCTTGGTGTCCGCCGCCGCCTCACCTTCCGTGGTTTCCACCTGGCTCCCCTCCCGGAGTCTCCGTCCAGTGAGACATCGAGGATGGGAAGATTCAACCCCATTCGGAGAGTTTTCGCAGCGACGTGGGCGCGCTCGTCCGGTTCGCGAACAATCTTCGGATGCCCGCCCTCACTGTTGGTGTTTGGGGCACGACCACGTGGTGCGGCCGCCGACGGTTCGGCGCACGAGCGGCGTGCCGTCCTTGGGGCACGCGCCGCCGGGACGGCGATGCGGCAGGAAGTCGCCCGTGTGCGAGCCGCCCCGCGCCAGCAGGTCGTCGACGGTGCGCCGCAGGTGGCGGTGCAGGCGCCGCACCTCGTTGGCGTCGAGGGAACGGGCGGGGCGCGCCGGATCCAGCCCGGCGCGCCACAGGGTCTCGTCGGCGATGAGGTTGCCCACCCCCGCCAGGTGGGCCTGGTCCATGAGCCGCGCCTTGAGCGGCGCGCTGCTCTCGAGCGCCTGCCGGAGAGCGGCGGGCGTAACCACGGACGCATCGTGACCGAGCCGGTCTTCGGGCGGGTCGAGCTCGACGCCGCCGAGGCGACGGGGATCGCGGATGAGGAGATGGCCGCCGTCGGCAAAGCGCACCCCGAAGCGGTCCCATTTCTTGAGCGCGAGGTTGCTCGAGTAGATGAGATCGTCGATGCCGGCCGTGCCGTCGACGACGAGCTTGCCGCTCATCCCGAAGCGCAACCCGAGGGTGGGCCCGTCGTCCGACACGTCGAGCAGCAGCAGCTTGCCGACGCGCCGGGCGGCGACGAAGGAGCGGCCTTTGAGCGCGGCCGTGAGCGCCCGCTTGGTGAGCCCCCGTTTGAGGTACCACGCGTCGGGGGCGGCCACCTGGACGATCGTGCGGTCGAGGGCGTCCTCGGCCAGCCGCCGGTAGTACTCGACCTCCACCATCTCAGGCACGAGCCGGAACCTACCCGCCTTCCCCTAATGTGCAGATCCGTGGCCGAGAAGTGGGATAACCAGTGGAAGCAGCTCTACGCCGAGGTGGTCACGTCGGGCCTGTGCACGGGGTGCGCAGGCTGCGTGGTGGCGTGCCCCTACGACGTGTTGAGCTACGACGACCGCGAGGGCGTCTACAAGCCGTTCCACATCGAGGAGGAACTCGGCCCGGGCAACTGCGGGCACGGTGAGAAGGGTTGCACGTACTGCACGCGGGCCTGCCCGCGCTTCCGCGAGTGGGAGCCGGCCATCGACAACTTCCTCTTCGGCCGGCCCCGCCGCGTCGAGGAGGTCGAGGGTGTGTCGAAGGACATCATCCTCACTCGCGCCACCGATCCGGAGATCCACCAGAAGGGCCAGGACGGTGGGCTGGTGTCGGCCATCCTGCTGTGGGCGCTCGACAAGGGCTACATCGACTCGGCGCTGGTGTCGTATCTCGAAGGTGACGGCTCGTCGTGGAAGGCCGTCCCCGGCGTGGCCCGCACGCGCGAAGAGATCCTCGCCGCCGCCGGTAGCCGTTACACGTACTCGGCCAACACCATGGCGTACAAGGAGGCGTTCGAGTCGGGCGCTTCGAAGATGGCGCTGGTCGGCATGAGCTGCCAGTCGTCGGTGCCGCCGATCATGCTCGAGCGCAAGGCGGGGAAGCCGTCGAAGCGCTTCGCCCTCAACATCGGCCTGCTGTGCTCCAAGACGTTCGACGACTCGATCTTCGAGGAGCTGTTCGAGGCCAAGTACGGCCTCAAGAAGCAGGACATGGTGAAGATGAACATCAAGGGCGTCTTCCAGATCTGGATGAAGAACGGCGACTACCACGAGATCAACCTCAAGGAGTGCCACGCGTGGACGCGTGAGGGCTGCAAGATGTGCCCCGACTTCGCGGCCGAGCACGCCGACATCTCCACCGGTGGCATCGGGGCGTTCAACGACTGGACGCTGACGATCGTGCGCACGCCCATCGGGCGCGAGATCATCATCAAGATGCTCGAGGACGGCACCATCGAGGGCCGTCCCGGCGACGACGACCCCGGCGCCATCGCCCTGCTGCGCAAGCTCTCGCGCGTCAGCCGCAAGCGCTGGCCCGAGACGGCGGTGGCAGAACCCCGGCTGATGCCGCCCCCGAAGCCCAAGCCCGAAGCGGCCGCACCCGCACCTGCATAGGGCCGTACTGCCCGCACCGGTCTAGAAGCGAAGGGCCTGGCGAATCTGGTCGAGGTGCTGGCGGTCGTGGTCGGCGATGATGTCGGCCACGTCGGCCACGGTGATGCGGCCCCGCTCCTCATGGGTGCCGGCGTACTCCCACTCGTGCTCGTCCATGGAGTGGAACACGCGGAGGTTGGCTTCTCGCAGGGCCCGCCAGCGGGCCAGCGAGAGGTGGACCTCCTCGTCGAGACCGCCGAAGCGGTCGGCCCACACGTCCTGGTCGAAGGCGGGGAGTTCCGGGTCGTCGCTGGTGAGGATCAGGCGCAGGCGCATGCCCCACACCAGCTCGGCGTCGGCCAGGTGGGCGACCACCATGTCGACGGGCCACTCCCCCGGCGACGGCTCACGCGTGAGCTGCTCCTCGGACACCCCGCTGGTGAGCGAGACGAGATCGCGCACGGTGGCCCGCAGACGCTCGACGACTAAACGGTCGGGGCCGGCCACGGCGCCAGGCTAGACAAGCCGGTTAATGCACCCGGGCATCCTTCGCGATGTACTGACGCTGATCGCCGGCGTCGTCACCGGCGTGCTGTCCGCCGCCTTCGGCGTGGGCGGCGCGGTGGTGTCGACGCCTGCCATCCGCGCCCTGGGGGCATCGGCCAGCATCGCCATCGGCACGACGCTGCCGTCGATCCTGCCCAGCGCCGTCTCGGGGACGCTGCGCTACACCCGGGATCGACTCATCGAGTGGCGGGTGGTGTGGTGGACGGCGCCCTTCGGGATGATCGCCGCCGTCGGCGGCTCGCTGCTGTCGAAGGTGATTCCCGGGAACGGTCACTGGTTGATGATCCTCACCGCCGGCCTGCTCGGGTTCACCGCGTGGCGCATGGGCAAGCAGTCCGATCCGGTGCCGCAGGCGGACGACGCCCGCGCCGAGGCCGAGACCGACCGCGAGATGGCCGGTCCCGGCGCCACTGCCGTCCAGGTGCGGCGCAACAGCCCCATGGTGCTGGCCGGCATCGGCGTCGGGGCCGGGTTGCTCTCGGGCCTGCTCGGGATTGGCGGCGGTGTGGTCATGGTGCCCGCCTTCAGCGAGATCGCGGGCATGCCGCTCAAGGCGTCGATCGCCACATCGCTGGCGTGCGTCGGCCTGCTGGCCACGCCGGGCACCATCACGCACGGCCTGCTCGGCGACATCAACTGGACGTTCGCCGTGTTCCTCGCCATTGGCGTGATCCCCGGGGCGCGCCTCGGCGCCGCCCTGGCCATCCGCGCCGGCCAACGTCGGCTGCGGGTGTCGGTGGCGGCGTTCCTCGGGGCGACGGCCGTCCTCTACGCGGCGGGCGAGATCTCGGCCCTGATCAAGTGATCGACGCCGTCGTCTTCGACTTCGACGGGCTCATCGTCGATACCGAGTCGAGCAGCTTCCGCGCCTGGGTGGAAACCTACGCGGAGTACGGCTGCACCCTCGTCGAAGAGGACTGGGCGCACCCACATCGGCACCATCAACGGCTTCGACCCCTACCGCACGCTGTGCACGCGGGCGACGCGCCCGGTGCCGCCGGAAGACGAGCTCCGCGCCGCCAAGCGGGCGCGCGAACAGGAGCTGGTGGAGGCCGAGCCCGTTCGTCCCGGGGTGGTCGAGTGGCTCGACGAGATCGCCGCGCTGCAGCTGCCGCTCGCGGTCGCGTCCAGCTCGCCGACGGACTGGTGCGGCGGCCACCTCACCCGCCTCGACCTGGCAGCGCGCTTCGCGTCGGTCATGTGCTGTGACGGTGAACGCCCGCCCAAGCCGGCACCCGACGTGTACCTCGCTGCCTGCGAGGCGTTGGGTGTCGAGCCCGGTCGCGCTCTCGCCGTCGAAGACTCCGTGCACGGCGTGACGGCGGCCAAGGCGGCGGGCTTGTGGTGCGTCGCCGTGCCGGGCCCGCTCACGCGCTCGCTCGACTTCGGCGCCGCCGACGTCGTCCTCACGTCGCTCGCCGACGCGTCGCTCGCCGACGTCATCGGGCGTTTGGAGACGATCGCGCCGTAGGACCGGGACGCCCACGGGCGTCCCAAGCGCGTCGCCGATGCGGGACGCGTGGCGCGATCGGCATGGCACAGTGACGGATGGCGAGCGCGCGCGCTCGCCTCGAGAGGAGCGTCATGGCCGTTGTCGAGCGCGAATCCGTCCTCGAAGCGTTGGAGCGTCAGCTGGAGCCGCCGACCGAGGGGAGCGCCGAGGGCGCCGTCCGCTGGCTGCTCGCCGGATGTTCGTTGGGCGCGGCGGCGCTGCACTTCGGCTACGCGTCGGTGCACTTCATCCAGTACTGGCTGTACGGGGCGTTCTTCGTGGCGACAGCGTGGGTGCAGCTCCTGTGGGCGCTGGCGGTCGTCTTGCGCCCCCGCCGCTGGCTGCTGTTCGCAGGGTACGCGGTCAACGCCGCCGTCATCGTGGTGTGGGCGATGTCCCGAACCGTCGGCGTGTTGATCGGCCCCGGCGCTTCCGCGAAGGAGGCGGCGCGGTTCCCCGACATCCTGGCCACTGGACTGGAGGCGGTGGTGGCCATCGGCGCGCTGGTGCTGGTGCTTCGTCCCGGAGTGCTGACGCGCCGGCTGACCCTTCGCCTTTTCTCCCCGATCGCGGTGACGTTGGCCCTTGTCCTCGTCGCGGCAGGGGCCGGGTACGGCATGAGTACGCGCTTTGCCCTCGCGCACGTGCACGGCCACACCGACGGCGCCACCGCGTTGACCGGCACCACGCCGTGTGAGAAGGCGGGACCCCCCGCGTCAGAAGGCCAGGTGCTCGACGGCGCCGGGCATTTCCACCGGGGCCCCAGTCCGCAGCAACCGATCGACGTGATCACCCGTCGGCAGCTGGAGGCCCAGCAGGCGCTGGCGCGCGATGTCGCCGCCAAGTACCCGACCGTCGCCGATGCCGAGCGGGCCGGCTACAAGAAGTCGACGGTGTACGTGCCGTGCATCGGCGCCCACTACACCAACACCGCGCTCGCCGGCGGGTTCAGCCCGTCAGCGCCGTCGGAGCTGCTCTACGACGGCACGTCGCCGGATGCGCGCATCGTGGGACTGAGCTACCTCGTGTGGCACCCGGGCGGAGCTCCGCAGGGCTTCGTCGGGCCCAACGACGTGTGGCACCAGCACACGTTCAACGGCGGGTTGTGCATCAACGGCGACGGTCTGGTGATCGGCGCCGAGTCCACATCCGCCTCCGACTGTGCCGCCCACGGCGGCGCCAAGGTTCCGCTCACCGACGTCTGGATGCTGCACGACTGGGTCGTGCCCGGGTGGGAGTGCTCGTGGGGCGTGTTCGCGGCCGAGTGCCCGGAGCTGGGCGGCCGCACCGGCGGCACCGCGTACGACCAACCGGACCCGAGCGGGAAGCCCATCCCGCAGGGTTGATCAGCGGGCCAGCTCGCGGGCCCGGCTGAACACGGCATCCAGCATGGGCTCGGTGAGCTTGCCGGTGAAGGTGTTCTGCTGGCTCGGATGGAACGAGCACAGGATCGTGCGCCCGTCGCCGACGTCTGCCTCCGCTCCGTGGCCGAACTTGGGCCGGGGGCGGACACCGAGCAGCCTGGCCACGACGTCGTAGGCGAACTGGCCGAGCACCACGATGACCTTCACCCGCGTGAGAAGGTCGAGCTCGCGCACCAGGTACGGCAGGCATGTCTCGCGCTCGTCGATCGTCGGCTTGTTGGCCGGCGGCGCGCAGCGCACGGCGGCGGCAACGTACGCGCCTTTCAACTTCAGACCGTCGTCGGCCGCCAAACTCGTCGGCTGGTTGGCATAGCCGGCGCGGTGCAGGGCGGCGAACAGCCAGTCGCCCGACCGATCGCCGGTGAAGACGCGGCCGGTGCGGTTGCCGCCGTGCGCCGCGGGGGCGAGACCGACGATGAGCACGGACGCTTTCGGGTCGCCGAAGCCGGGCACCGGTCGGCCCCAGTACTCCTCGTGGGCATACGACGCGCGCTTCTCGACTGCGACCTGCTCGCGCCACGCGACCAGCCGAGGGCAGGCGCGGCAGTCGACGATCTCGGCGGTCACGGCGGCGAGCGAGTCAGGCACCGGGCGAAGAGTAGGTTGGCTGGTTCCGATGCCCCGTCGCACCAAGCCGTCGCCCCCCTCCGTTGCGTTGTTCGTGCGCCACGGGCAGACGCCCACCACCGGCGCCGTACTGCCCGGCCGGGCGCCGGGATTGCACCTGGCCGACGCCGGCAAGGAGCAAGCAGCGGCGGCCGCCGAGCGGCTGGCCAAGGTGAAGAACGTGGCGGCGGTGTACGCGTCGCCATTGGAGCGCACGCGCGAGACCGCGGCGCCCATCGCCAAGGCCCTCGGCCTCAAGGTGCAAACCGACCGCGGGTTGCTCGAGTGTGACTTCGGCGAGTGGACGGGCAAGCCGCTCAAGGAGCTGATGAAGCTCCCCGAGTGGAAGGCAGTGCAGCGCTACCCCAGCTCGTTCCGCTTCCCCGGCGGCGAGTCGTTCAGCGAGATGCAGACGCGCATCACCGACACGGTGGCGCGTCTCGGCCGCAAGAACCCGGGCCAGGCCCTGGTGCTGGTGTCGCACGCCGACCCGATCAAGGCGGCGGTGGCGCACGCCATGGGCACCCACATCGACCTGTTCCAGCGCATCGTGATCTCGCCCTGCTCGGTCACGGTGATCGCGTACGGCGAGCTGTCCCCCATCGTGCTGACGGTCAACTCCACGTCCGCTGGCTTGGATGGGCTCACCCCGTCATGAGTTACGAGCTGTTCGACGTCGATCGGTTGACGGTGGGTGCAGTCGGGCCGCCCGGGAGGCGGGTGTTCCTCCTGCAGGCCAGCGCGGGCGGCACGGTCATCACGCTCAAGGTGGAGAAGCAACAGGTGGCGGCGCTCTCGGAGTACTTGTCGCAGGTGCTGGCCGACCTGCCCAGCACCGGTGACCTGCCCACCGATCTCGAGCTCGACGAACCAGCCGATCCCGAGTGGATCGTGGGCGCCCTCGGCGTCACCTACGACGAAGCCTCCGACCGTGTGTTGCTGGTGGCGGAGGAGGCGGTGGCCGAGGAGGAGGAAGCGGGCGAGGTGGCGCGCCTGGCCGCCACGCGCGAGCAGGTTGCTGCTCTCGCCATCCGCGGCGTCGCCCTCGTCGAAGCAGGTCGTCCTCCATGCCCGCTGTGCGGCTTCCCTCTCGACCCGGCAGGGCATGTATGTCCACGGACCGACGGCCACCGACCCCCGACGCCGTAACGCTCCTCGCCGAGGGCGAGGTGGAGATCGAAGGGCGGCTGCCCTGGAGCTCGAACGCGTCGTTCGTCGTGACGCTCTGCCTCGACGGTGTGTCGGGCCGAGCCGTCTACAAGCCGGGCCGGGGCGAGCGCGCCCTGTGGGACTTCCCCGGTGGGCTGTACCGGCGGGAGATCGCCGCTTACGAGCTGTCGCACGCGCTCGGGTGGGACGTCGTCCCCGAGACGGTGATGCGGTGGGACGGGCCGCTGGGTGAGGGCTCGCTGCAACGGTTCGTCGACGCCGACTTCGCCGAGCACTACTTCACGCTGATGGAGCACGAGGATCTCGGTGACCAGTTGCGTGCCATCGCCGCCTTCGACCTGGTCGCCAACAACGCCGACCGCAAGAGCGGGCACTGCCTCATCGACGAGGAGCGGCACGTGTGGGGCATCGACCACGGCCTGTGCTTCCACGAAGAGCCCAAGCTGCGCACGGTGATGTGGGACTTCGCGGGCGAGGAGATCCCCGAGGACCTGCTGACCGACATCCAACGCGTCGCCGACGACATGCCCGAACCGTTCACCCAGTGGCTCGACAGCGACGAGCAGGCCGCCTTCCGCCGCCGGGCCGCCGCCGTGGTCAGGCTCGGCCGCTACCCCGACCCCGACCCCAACTTCCGCCCCTACCCCTGGCCCCTCGTCTAGGAGGCGATCGCGCATCAAGTCCTGATGCACGATCGCCACTTGGACGTCAGGCGGGGCCGAAGACGCGGTCGGTGTACGCGTTGGCGAAGCGGCCGTCGGGGTCGACGCGGGTGCGCACGGCTTGCCAGGCGTCCCACTTCTCGTAGCGGGGGCGCAGCGTCTCCGCCGTCT
>JAFATL010000176.1 GCA_019243975.1 Actinomycetota bacterium
TACGTCATCGAGCCCGGGCACGACGCGTGGGTCATCGGCGACGAGCCCGCGGTCTCGTACGAATTCGACAGCACCACCGCTCAGACGTTCGCCAAGCCGTCCTAGCTTCTTTGGATGGAAGGCACCGCGGCGTGGGTGAAGGTCGACACCGACGGTTTGGAAGTCGGGCGGGTGACAACGGTCGTGGCCGCTGGGCGCGCGCTCTGTCTCACCCGCACCGCGGACGGCTACGGCTGCCTCGATAACCACTGTCCCCATCAGGGCGGCCCGCTGGGCGACGGGCAGCTGGCCGACGGCTACCTGATCTGCCCCTGGCACGCCTACGAGTACGACCCGATGACGGGGACGCCGCCCCCCGGCTTCAAGGACGCGGCGACGGCCTACCCGACCGAGCTGCGCGCCGACGGCCTCTACGTCGAGCTCCCTGTCCAGGAGGACCGCGTCTCGCTCATGGACCAGATGGTCGACGTGTTGTGCGACTGGGGCCTCGACACCGTCTTCGGCATGGTCGGCCACTCCAACCTCGGCTTGGCCGACGCCCTGCGCAAGGCGGAAGAGGACGGGAGGATCACCTACGTCGGCATCCGTCACGAGGGCGCAGCCGCCTTCGCCGCCTCCGGCTTCGCCAAGGTCGCCGGCAAGCCCGCCGCCTGCCTCACCATCGCCGGACCGGGCGCGACCAACCTCCTCACCGGGCTCTGGGACGCCAAGGTCGACCGCGTCCCGATCGTGGCCCTGACCGGACAGGTCAAGAGCCAGGTGCTCGGGCCGGGCACGTTCCAGGAGGTCGACCTGGCGTCGGCCTTCTCAGCGGTCGCCGAGTGGAGCCAGACCGTGCATCACCCCGGCAACGCCACCGAGCTGGCTGCGCTCGCCATGAAGCACGCCATCGTGCAGCGCGACGTCGCCCACCTGATCTTCCCCGATGAGGTGCAGGAGCTACCCGGGGTCGATGATCCGACCCCCCGCCCGATGCCCGGACGGGTGGCGTCGACCGAGGTGGCACCACCCGAACGCGAGCTGCAACAAGCGGTCGATCTCCTGACGGGCGCGCAGAAGCCGGTGATCATCTGCGGCAACGGCGCCCGCGCGTATGGCGAGCAAATCCTCGCCTTCGCGGAACGCATCGACGCACCGATCATCACCACCTTCAAGGCCAAAGGCCTGGTGCCCGACGACCACCCGCTGGCGTGCGGCGTGCTCGGACGGTCGGGCATACCGGTGGCGTCCATCCACATGGGGCGCAGCGACTGCCTCCTCGTGCTCGGCGCGTCGTTCTCCGAGCACACCGGGATCGCGACGTACGTGCCCACCATCCAGGTCGACTTCGACCGCATGATGCTCGGCAAGTTCCACCCCGTCCACGTGCCGCTGTGGGGCGAGATCGGGAGAACGCTCGCGCTGCTCGGCGAGCAAGTCCCGCCTGCGGATCGTCCTGACCAACGGCGCTCGATCGAGACACAGTGGGCCCGGTGGCGCGGTGAGAAGGAGGCCCGCTCCGTGCTGACCGACGGGCGAGGCCGCATGCACCCGGCCCACGTGTTCCGGGTCATGAGCGAGCTGATGCCGGAGGACGCGGTCATCGCCGTCGACGTGGGCAACAACACGTACTCGTTCGGGCGCTACTTCGAGACCAAGCGCGGCCAGACGGTCGTCATGTCGGGCTACCTCGGTTCCATCGGCTTCGGCTTCCCCGCAGGAATGGGCGCGTGGGCGGCGACGCGGGGCACGGGTCGCAAGGTCGTGTCCCTCAGCGGCGACGGCGGCTTCGGCCAGTACCTCGCCGAGTTCACCACTGCCGTGCGCCACTCGATGCCGATCACCCATGTGCTCCTGAACAACAGCGAGCTCGGCAAGATCTCCAAGGAGCAGGTCGGCGCCTTGCGTCCGGTCTGGCAGACCCAGCTCGTCAACCCCGACTTCGCCGCGTATGCACGGCTGTGCGGCGGGCACGGCTTCCGGGTCGAGCACCCCGATGACGTCGCGCCGGCCCTCGAAGCCGCCTTGGCCGTGACCGACGGACCATCACTCGTCGAGGTCATCACCTCGGCCCGAGACGTCTGACAGCCCCGGATGAGGCGTGCAGCCTCGGCAATTTTTGGTGGGCCGTAGAGGACTCGAACCTCTGACCCCTTGCGCGTCATGCAAGTGCGCTACCAACTGCGCCAACGGCCCGTGGGCTTCGACGCTAGCAGGCCGCCTCCGCCCATCCGTTGCCAATGAGGGGGACAAAAGGTACGGTCGTAGGCGGGGGATTTGGCGGGAGGCGGGTACATGGGGGGATGGACACGGCTGGGGCGCTGGGCGTCGTGCGTCGCGCT
>JAFATL010000242.1 GCA_019243975.1 Actinomycetota bacterium
CGTTCCCACGTCTGCGCGTACCGCTCGTAGTAGGCCGCGTAGCCCTCGAGCGAGCGCGACAGCGGACCTTGCTTGCCCTCGGGCCGCAGGTCGGCATCGAGCAGGTACAGCCGAGTCGCGGGCGTCGAGCCCTTCACGAACCGCAGCAGCTCTCCGGCGAACCGCTCGGCCGCCTGCACGTGATCGGAGCCGGCCGCGTCGAACACCAGCAGCACGTCGAGGTCGCTGGCGTACGACAGCTCCGCACCCCCGAACCGTCCCATGGCAATCACGGCAAATGGCACCGGGGGCTCGAGCGTGTCGAGGCCGGCGCCGAGCACGGCCTCGGCCAGATCGGTGAGGCCGCCCGCCGTCGCCTCGACGGTGTCGAGCCCGAGCACGTCACGGGCACCGATGCGAAGTTCCTCGGCTTCCTTCAGCCGGCGAAGTCCGCGGTGGCGCGTCTCCGCATCGCCCCGCCACGACAAGGCCTGGGTCACCAGTTCGGCCGCGGGAGGCCGCGCCAGCCGGGCGTCGTCGGCCAGGTCAGCGACCATCTCGGGTTGCCGCTCGAACGAGGTAGCGAACCGCGGGCCGGTGCCGAGGAGCAGGCACAGGCGACGCGCAGCCTCGGGCGACTCGCGGAAGGCGTCGACCAGCCGGGCGCGCGAATGCTGGTTGGTCGCCAGTGTGCGCAGTCCGAGCAGCCCGAGGTCGGGATCGGCCGACTCCGACAGCCACCCGAGGAGCAAGGGCAGCATCTGCTGCATCAGCCGCGAGGTGCGGTTGAGCCCGCCGGTCAGCTCGCGCACGGCCTGGCGGGTGCGCCGGGCATCGGCGAAGCCGAACGCCGCCAGGCGGGCCTCGGCCGCCTCGGGCGCCAACGGCCCGCCGCCGTCGGTGAACGCCTCGAGCAGCGGACGGAAGAACAGGCGCTCGTGAATCGACCGCACGACCGACTGGTGCCGGCGCAGCTCTTCTCCGAACAGCTCGACCGCACTCGCACGCGGTTGGTCGCGGTAGCCGAGCACGCGGGCCAGCCGATCGAGGTGGGGCCGGTCCGACGGCAGCGTGTGCACCTGCTGGTCGTCGACCAGCTGCAATCGGTGTTCGACGGTGCGGAGGAAGCGGTAGGCGTCGGCGAGCGCGCCGGCATCCTCTTCGGCGACGTAGCCGGCCGCCGCCAGCTCGCGCAGTGCCGTCAGCGTGGTTGGCGACCGCAGCGCCGCGTCGTGGCGGCCGTGCACCAGCTGCAGCAGCTGCACCGCGAACTCCGCGTCGCGAATGCCGCCCCGCCCCCGCTTGAGCTCGCGGTCGCGCAAGCCGCGGCGCGCCACCTCCTCCTCGGCGCGCGCTTTGAGGGCGCGCACCTCGCGCAGCTCGTCGGCACCGAACGGCCGCGTCCACAGGCGCTCGTTGGCGGCCGCCATGAAGTGCTCCTGCTCGTCCGGTCGCCCGGCCGTGGGTCGGGCCTTGAGGAGCGCTTGGAACTCCCACGGCCGCGCCCATTGGTCCCAGTACGCCTCGAACGACTCGAGCGAGCGCACCAGCGGGCCGTCGCGTCCTTCCGGGCGGAGGTTGGCATCGACGCGGAAGCAGCTGCGGGCAACCTCCATCAGCGGGCGTGCGTCACCTTCGCCCACGAACATCACGTCGACGTCGCTCGAGTAGTTCAACTCGTTGCCGCCGAGCTTGCCCATGCCGATCACGGCCAGCGCGGGCCGGCCCGCCAGCTCCCACGCCGCCGCCAGCACGTCGTCGGCCAGCCGGGCCAGCGCCGCGCCCACGTCCTCCAACGCGTCCAGCCTCATGAGGTCGCGGGCGGCGATGCGAAGCAGTTCACGCTGCTTCCACCGACGCAACGCGTCGACGTCGGTCGCGTCAACGGCCGAGCGCGTATCGAGGTCAGCGAGCACGCCGAAGGCCTCGGTGTCGGCGAGCAGCAGGCGGGTCAGGAAGCGGCTGGCGCCGAACACGGCGACGGTGGCATCGAGCAGGCGCTCGTCCTCAGCCAGGCGCGCCCGCGCTCCGTCGTGCACCTCCTCGAGCTGGTCGACGGCGCGCGCCACGTCGGCCGGCGCCGCCGAGCGCTCGATGGCCTGCTGCAGGCCGTCCACCCGCACGCGTCGAGTCTGACAGGCCCCTGCCGGGACCCGAATACGCTTGTGTCATGGCTCGGATCCGCGTGGCCGCCTGTCAGATCAACACGGTGGTCGGCGACCTCGATGGCAACGCCGCCCGCGTGCTGGCGGCTCTGGAGCAGGCGGAGGCGGCCGGTGCCGACGTCGCGCTCTTTCCGGAGCTGGCGATCACGGGTTACCCGCCCGAGGACTTGCTGCTCAAACCCGGTTTCATCGCCGACAACCTGGCCGTGCTGCAACGCGTGGCCGCGGCGACGAGGGCGTGCGCGGCGGTCGTCGGCTACGTCGACGCCGATCGCGATCTCTACAACGCGGCGGCCGTGTGCGCCCAGGGGCGCATCGTCGGCCGCTACCACAAGCGCCTTCTTCCGAACTACGCGGTGTTCGACGAGCAGCGCTATTTCGCGCCCGGTATCGAGCCCCTGACGCTGTTCCGCATCGCGGGCGTCGACTGCGGCGTGTCGATCTGCGAGGACGCCTGGAGCCCGACCGGCCCCATCGCCGACCAGGCCGCGGGCGGCGCCGAACTGGTGCTCAACATCAACGCGTCGCCGTACTACGCCGGGCGCCTGGTCGAGCGCGAGCGCATGCTCGCCACGCGCGCCGCCGATGCCGGTTGTGTGCTGGCGTACGTCAACCAGGTCGGCGGCCAGGACGAGCTCGTCTTCGACGGCGCGTCGCTGTTCATGGACGCCAACGGCGAGGTGATCGCGTCGGCGCCCCAGTTCGAAGAGGACCAGCTCGTCGTCGACCTCGACGTCACGCCCGTGTTCCGCAAGCGGCTGCTCGACCCGCGCGGTCGCGCCACCGCGGCGGCGTTGCCGACGGTGCTGGTCACCGACTCGACGCGCGCACCGGCCGAACTGCTCCCGAGGCGGCACGCGCCCGCGCTGCCGCCCGTCGAGGAGGTCTACCGCGCCCTCGTGCTGGGCACGCACGACTACGTCACCAAGAACGGCTTCACCGACGTCGTCATCGCCTTGTCCGGCGGTATCGACTCCTCGCTGGTGGCGTGCATCGCGGTGGATGCGTTGGGTGCTGATCACGTACATGGCGTTGCGATGCCGTCGCGCTATTCGAGCGCGGGGTCCGAAAGCGACGCCGAGAAGCTCGCCCTCAACCTCGGCATCGACTTCCGCACGATCGCCATCGAGCCTGCGCACGCCGCGCTGCTGGAGATGCTCGAGCCGTCGTTCGCGGGCCTGCCGGCCGACCTCACCGAAGAGAACCTGCAGTCGCGCATCCGCGGCGTGGTGAACATGGCGTTGTCCAACAAGCTCGGCTGGCTGGTGCTGACCACCGGCAACAAGAGCGAGATGGCGGTCGGGTTCTCGACGCTCTACGGCGACACCGCCGGCGGCTTCGCGGTGATCAAGGACGTCCCCAAGCTGCTGGTGTTCGCCCTGTGCCGGGCGCGGAACGAGCGGTCGGCCGACATCCCCGAAGCGGTGCTGACGAAGCCGCCGTCAGCCGAGTTGCGGCCCGACCAACGCGACGACCAGTCGCTGCCGCCGTACGAGCTGCTCGACCCCGTGCTCGAGGCGTACGTCGAGGGCGACCAGACCGCGGGCGAGCTGGTCGAGGCCGGCTTCGATCCGGAGCTCGTGCGCCGCGTGGTGCGTCTCGTCGACCTGGCCGAGTACAAGCGGCGCCAGACGCCGCCGGGCGTGCGGGTCACGCCCAAGGCGTTCGGCAAGGACCGGCGGGTACCGATCACCAACCTCTATCGCGGGTGACCCTCCGGGCACACCGGGCCCCGCGGTGACCCTCCGGGCGCACGGTGCCGTCATCCTGGCGGCGGTGCTGTTCGGCACCACGTTCGTGATGGTGAAGGACGCGGTGGCCGACGTCGGGCCCGTGCCGTTCCTTGCCGTGCGCTTCCTCGTCGGGGCTGTAGCCATGGCGCCGTTCGCAGCGCGGGAGCCGCGCACGCCGGGTGTGTGGCGGGCCGGCGCCCTGTGCGGCGCGGTGCTGCTGGCGGGCTACGTGCTCCAAACCGTGGGCCTTCAGTACACGACCAGCTCGGTGTCGGCGTTCGTCACCTACCTCCTCGTGGTGATGGTGCCGGTGATCTCCGCGTTCACGCTGCGCAAGGTGCCGACAGCACCGACGATCGCAGGCGTGGTGCTGGCGACGGTCGGCCTCTTCCTGCTGACCGGCCAAGGCGTGCACCTCGGCAAGGGCGAGCTGCTCACGCTGGGGTGCGCGTTGTCGTTCGCCGTCCACATCGTGCTGCTGTCGTACTTCGCTCCCCGCTTCGGCACCGCCGAGCTCAACGGCGTGCAACTGCTGGTGGTCGGCCTCGGGTGCCTCGTGCCCGGCTTCTTCCTGGGCGGCTACCACTTCACGGGACGGGCGTGGCTGGCGGCGCTGTACACGGGCGTGGCCGTGTCGGGAGCGGCGCTCGGGCTGCAGCTCTGGGGACAGCGCCGGGTGGGGCCCACCCGCACGTCGCTGCTGTTGATGATCGAACCGGTGTCCGCCGCCGGGCTGGGCTACGCGGTCGGTGACCGCCTCGGGGTGGGTGGCGCGATCGGCGCGGCGCTGATCCTGGCGGGCATCGCGGTGGCCGAGTTGCCCATTGCCACACGGGTGCGCGCCGCCTCCTGACCACCCGGTCAAGTGGGAACCCAACTGGCTACGATGCGGGCATGGCCGACCCCAAGAAAGCCCGTCCCGCGTTCGCCCCGTGGGACCGCCGTGAGCTCCCCGGCTCGTTCACCGTCGAAGAGACCGCCCGTCGCGTGGGCAACTACAAGTGGGTGGAGATGCGCTTGTTCGAGGCGCTGGGCGGTTGGGTCGCCACCGTCCCCGAGCTCGACGTGAAGATGCGGCTGGGCACCCACTGCTACAAGCACGCGTGGCACGCCGACCTCTGGAACAAGCGGTTGCCCGAACTGCGGGAGATGAACACCGACCGGCTCACCGAGCCCGCCAACGAGCACCTGGTCGCGTTCATGGACGCCATGACCGAGCCCGAGGGGCCCGACCAGACGATCGAGAAGCTGGTGGGCGTCTACCGCGTGCTGATCCCGCACAAGATCGCCGCGTACACGTACCACCTCAACAACACGTCGACGATCACCGACGCCCCGACCATCCGGTCGCTCAAGCTGATCCTCAACGACGAGTTCGAGGACTGGCGCGACGGCGAGATGATCATCCAGTCGTTGCTGGAGACCGACGAAGAGGTCGACCGGGCCAACGCCCACGCGGCCCGGCTCGAGAAGTTGATGCTCAAGGCCGGCGGCGTGACCGGCCC
>JAFATL010000262.1 GCA_019243975.1 Actinomycetota bacterium
CCACCTCGGCCGAGGTGAGGAGCAGCCCGAAGGCGAGCACGTTGGCGTCGTTCCACCGGCGCGCGCCTCTGGCCGTCTCGGCGTCGGTGCACAACGCGGCGCGCACGCCCGCCACCTTGTTGGCCGCCATCGACACGCCCGTGCCGGTCCAGCAGCACACGACGCCGCGGTCGACCTGACCACTCGCGACCGCCTCGCCGACGCCGCGCCCGACGTCAGGCCACGGGTTGCCCTCGCCGACGACCACCACCTCGACACCCCGCTCGGCCAGCTCCGCCTTCACCGCGTCGGTGAGCGCCGTCCGTTCGTCCGTGCCGAAGGCGACTTTCACGTCGTCAGGCTAAGCCGAGGTCGCGCTCGGTGTACTCCGTCTGGCACGGCGAACCCGTCGCCACCCACACTCGGGGCGGCCCGGCAGCGGGCAGCTCGGCGATCATCGACGCGGTCGTCTCCTGGTCGTGGGCATGCATGCACACGCTGTAGCCCTCTTCGCCGGCGTGGGAGCGCAGGTGGGCCATCAGGCCGTCGACGTTCACCGGCTCGGCGGCCAGCACGGCGTGGCTCGCGTGCAGGCGCGGGTCGACCAGCCGCTCCACGGGCTGGCGAGGGTGGCGGTGGTTTGCATCGAAAGACGGAATGGTCGTGCGGTTGGACGTGGCCCGGGTGCGCACGACTTCCTCGGCCTCCCAGGTGCGGCCCGACGTCTCGATCGTGAACGCGGACGACGGGTCGGCGACGAGGAACGACGACCAGTAGGGATGGTCCGCGCCGTGGTGGCCGGACCCGCCCTGGCCGTAGCGCTCGAGCAGTGATGTGATCACGTCGACGGCCTCGGCCGCCGAGGTGCTTCGCTCCAGGGCGAGGCGCACCAGGTCCATCCCTGTGAGCGCAACGGGCGCAGTCCGCGGATCGAGCGTCGTGTAGATGGTGGCGTTGCCGGCGGCGACGCTCGCCTCGTTCACGCCGTGCTCGGCGCCCCACATCCACCACGGCCGTGAGATCAGCGCCCCCACGGTGTCGCCACCGAACGGCTCGACGTCGACGTAGGTCGCGCGCACGGCGCCGTCGTCACGACGCGGCGGCACCCACTCGAGCAACTGCGCCTCGCCCCGGGGACGGTCGGAGTTCTTCGCGAACAGGACGCATCCGGCCTCAGTGGCGGGCGCCAAGGCGACGAGACAGTCGCACACGAGGACGGAACGGTACCGTGACTTCCATGGCCCGCCGGCGTGTCGTCATCGTCCCCCACACCCACTGGGATCGCGAGTGGTACTCGGCCTTCCAGACGTTCCGGCTACGGCTGGTCGACCTGCTCGACGAGTTCCTCCCCGCCCTCGACCGCGACCCGTCGTACGCGCACTTCCAGCTCGACGGGCAGATGGCGGTGATCGACGACTACCTAGCCGTGCGGCCCGAGGCCGAGGCGACGCTGAAGCGGCTGGCGTCACAGGGGCGGCTGGCCGTGGGTCCCTGGTACATCCTCATGGACGAGTTCCTCGTCTCGGGCGAGACGATCATCCGCAGCCTGCAGCTCGGCATCGACCGCGCCACCGAGTACGGCGGCGCCATGCCGGTCGGCTACCTCCCCGACATGTTCGGCCACGTCGCCCAGATGCCGCAGATCCTCCGCCTGGCCGGCCTCGAGCACGCGGTGGTGTGGCGGGGTGTGCCGTCCGCAATCGATCGCAACGCCTTCTGGTGGACGGCGCCCGACGGGTCGACCGTGCGGGCCGAGTACCTGCCTCACGGCTACGGCAACGGCGCGTCGATCCCCGATGATGCGAAGGCGCTCGTGCGCCGGCTCGCCGCGTACGAAGAGGAGCTGGGCCCGTTCCTCCTCGGCGACATCCTGTTCATGAACGGCACCGACCACGAGGTGCCGCAGTCGTGGCTGGGCCGCGTGGTCGCCGAGGCCAACGACCTGCAGGACGATTTCGAGCTCGAGGTCACGTCGCTCGCCGACTACCTGAGCCGCTCCCCCGTCGACGGCCTCCCCTCGTGGACGGGCGAACTGCGCTCGGGCGCACGCGCCAACCTCCTCATGGGCGTGGCCTCGAACCGCGTCGACGTCAAGCAGGCGGCGGCGCGCGCCGAGCGGACATTGGAGCGTCTGGCCGAGCCGCTCAGCGCGCTGTTCCTTCCCGCCGAACGTTGGCCTCGTTCTCTGTTGGACGCGGCGTGGATGGAGGTCGTGCGCAACTCCGCCCATGACTCCAGCTGCGCCTGCTCCATCGACGAGGTCGTCGACTCGGTGCTGCATCGCTATGCCGAAGCGCGCCAGATCGCCGACGGGCTCACCACCCGCGCCCTGAAGGCGTTGGCCGCCGACGTGAGTGTGCCGGGGACGGTGATCGTCAACGCCGCCGCGCGCGCTCGCTCGGGCATGGTCGAGCTGGAGGTCGAGGGCGAGGAGGTACCAGTGGGCACGCAGGTCGTGCGCACGGTGCGGTCGCCGTTCCCGACGGGCGCCATGACGATGAAGGGCGAGGAGGTGATGTCGATCATCGGCGAGATCCGCAGCCAGCAGATCGGCGACTCGACCTACATCAACAGCATCGACATCGACGAGGACGACGACGGCATCTCCATCGTGGTGCGCGCCGACAACCGCCTGCGCGACAACTTGCTCGTCGACGAGGTCAAGGCCGACATCCGGGCTCGCATCGCTGCTCGCCCGGGCGTGTCCGTGACGGTGCGCATGGACCAGCCCGTACGCCAGCGAGTGATCGCCCGGGTCGCCGACGTGCCCGGCCTCGGGTGGACGACGTGGACGCCGGCGCCGCTCGACGTCGCACCGGCCACGGCATCCGACGACGGGCGCACGTTGAGCAACGGGCTCGTCGAGGTTGTCA
>JAFATL010000547.1 GCA_019243975.1 Actinomycetota bacterium
CGTGATCTGTTACGCCGCTCTCTACGTGGTGAACGTGGCATGGGCCAACTTCGTCCTCGACCCGGCAGTGATGGGCCGCTACCTCCACGCCAAGGTCAGCCACGCCGACCTGTTCGTGCTGGCGTGGTTCGTGGCCACCGCGGCGACCGTCGGCGGTGGTCTCGGGTCCGGCCTGGAGACCGACGAGAAGATACGTGCCGCGACCTACTCCAAGCGGGAGGAGGACCGTCGCACTCGCCTGGCTGTCGACGAGCGCTCCGACCGGTGAGGTGCCGGGGGCGAGACCGCGACAGTTTTCAATCAGCCTGACTTCGCGGCTTGGAAATCTCACCGCCATATCCCGGCCACGGCCGGTGTCTACATTCCGACCGGGGCATGACGGCGAGTAGCGATGCCCTGGTCGCAACCACTCCCCCTGGTAGCGACCAGGGCGTCGCCGCTCGCTGGAGCGGACAGGTTCTCGAAAGAGACTGCTGACCCACTGGCAACAATCCCGCTCCATCGACGAAATGCTGATCGGGTTGGCTTGGAACCATGCGCTCCACGGCGTCGCCTCCCGCGTTCCTGCTCCCCCGGGAGGCGTATTGCGGCGACGAGTGGTTCGAGCGTGAGCAGCGCCTGTTGTTCGCGCACAGCTGGCAGGTGGTGGCTTCGGTCGACGACCTGGCTTCGGGCGGCGACTACGTGACGGCCACGGTCGGCGGCGTGCCACTGATCGTCGTGCGGGGTGACGACGGGGGCCTGCGCGGCTACCACAACATGTGCCGCCACCGGGGCATGGCGCTGCTCGAGGGGTGCGGCAACGCGGGTGGCGCGATCACGTGCTTCTACCACGAGTGGCGTTACGACTTGGACGGCGAACTGCGGGTGGTGCCGCAAAGAAAAGCGCAGTTTCCCGACCTGGACCTCACCGCCCACAGCCTGCTCGAGGCGTCCGTCGGCGTGTGGGAGGGCATGGTGTTCGCCAATCCCGACCCGCTCGCGGTGCCGTTGATGGAGGAGCTGGGCGAGCTACCGGCCGGCATCGGCAGCCACCGGCCCGGGCTGCTCCCCGTCGTGGCCCGAGCCGACCTGTCGGCTCGGTGCAACTGGAAGCTGCTCGTGGAGAACCACATCGACGTCTACCACCTCTGGTACCTCCACAAGCGCAGCCTTGCTGACCTCGACCACACCAAGTTCGAGCACACGCAGCTGGGCCGGCACTGGGCCAGCTACGAGCCGCTGCGGTCGCCCGACCTGGCGACCGCCCGCCTTGTCAGAGGGACACGCGTCATCGGCCACATCGACGAGCGCGACCGGTTCGGTGTGGGCGCCCACCTGATCTTCCCGAACGTGCTGCTGGCCGCGAACGCCGAGTTCTTCATGTCGTATGCGGTTGTGCCCGTTGGGCCGGCCGAGTGCCGCATGGAACTACGGATCCGAGCCGAAGCAGGCGCCGACGGCGACGCCTTGCTCGACGCGGCGCGCTCGTTCATCGACGAGGACATTCACGCCTGCGAGCGCATCCAGGCGGCCATGGCGTCGCCGTGGTTCGAGGTGGGACCGCTGGCCCGCGAGCACGAGGCACCCATCACCGCCTTCCACGAGCACCTCTTGGCCGAACTCGTCCGGTGACGCTTCTCTCGCCATTGCCGGCCCGGTTCCTGGGCGCATGGGAGCGCTTCGGCCTCACGGTGGACGGCGACCCGGTGACCGACGCCGGCAGGGCCGTGTGGGTCGAAGCGGGAGCGGCGTATGTCGACGTGCGGGGCGCGGGCGGCTTCGCCAGTGATACGTGCTTTGCCGGCACCACGTCGTGGAGCGCGCCCTGCCTCACGTGGCGGCACGAGATCGACGCACATCCCGGAGAGGGCGGCGTCGACGTGGGCCACATCACGTTCGACGGCGACGATCTCATCGAGCAGGGCGATTTCATCGCGGGGAAGCAGGTGCCCTACCGCGAGCGGTGGCGGCGACTGGGCGGTCCGCTGGGCCCCGTGCTCGCTGCCGACACGGCCGACGGGGCTGGCCTGGCGGTGCGGGTCGGCAACCACGCCGCCACCGTCGTCGACCGCACGCCGGCGGGCGGAACTCTGTCAGCCCGTTACCAGTTCTGGACGGGGCGTCGCTGGGTCACCGAGGTGGTGGTCGGCGACGACGACGACGTCGGGCTGTTGCCCGGCCCTCTCGACAGCGACGCGCCCCTACCGCCTGCCTGGCGATGGCGCTACCCGCCCGCATGAGCGACCGCGACGGCGTCGATGACGCAGCGGTCGTCGACCTGGCCCAGGTCCTG
>JAFATL010000585.1 GCA_019243975.1 Actinomycetota bacterium
CCCGCCGCAACGCGGCCCGGATGCGGTCCCACGTGCTCATCGGAAATGAGGTTACGCATCTCGCGACCCGCCGGTAGCGTTCGCCGATGCCCGCCATCACGTCGCTCTGTGTCTTCTGTGGGTCCTCGACACCAGACGACCCACGACCCGCCGACGTGGCCCGTGAGCTCGGAACGACCGTCGCCCAGCGCGGCCTCACCCTTGTCTACGGCGGCGGCAGGGTCGGGCTCATGGGCATCCTCGCCGACGCCGCCCTCGACAGCGGCGGCCGCGTCGTCGGGGTGATCCCGGTGGGCCTGTTCAGCCGCGAGGTGGGCCACACCGGGCTCACCGAGCTGCACGAAGTCCCCACCATGCACGAGCGCAAGGCGCTGATGTACGACCTGGCCGACGCCTTCGTCGCACTGCCCGGCGGCCTGGGCACGCTCGACGAGCTGGCCGAGGTCGTGACGTGGGCGCAGCTCGGCCTGCACCAGAAGCCGGTCGCGCTGCTCGACGTCGACGGCTTCTGGGACCCGCTGATCGCGCAGCTCGACCGCATGGTCGACGTCGGACTGCTGAAGCCGGCCAACCGGGCGCTCCTGTTGCGCGCCAACTCGCCCGCTGACGCGCTTCGCGTACTCACCACGGCCGAGCCGCGCTACACGGAGAAGTGGATCAGCCCCGCCGATCGCTGAGCGGCTGAGTCAGTCGCCGCTCGGCACGTCGGGGTACGGCAGCGGGCAGCTCTCGCCCAGGGCGGCGTGGGTCCACGGGTCGAGGTCGGTGAGGAACGTGGCGTGGAAGCGGTTCACCACGTTCGACAGGCCCACCGTGAAGCAGATCTCGATCAGCTGCGTGGTGTCGTAGTGCTCGGCCAGCGCGTTGTACGTGGCGTCGTCGATCGGCTGCAGGCGCGTGGAGCGCTGCGAGTACCGGACGATGGCCGCCTCGGCCTCGGTGTACACGCCGTCGGGCAGCGGGTCGTCGCCCAGGTGGGCGAGCTTGTCTTCGGTGAGCCCCGCCGCTCGACCGAGCAGCACATGCATGGGGATTCAGTAGTGACAGTCGTTGACGACCGACGCCGTCAGGTAAGCCAACTCTCGCTCGGCCGCCGTGATCGAGTTTTCGAAATAGACGGCCTTGCCGAAGGCGGAGAAGGCGTCGAGTGCACCGGGGTGGTTGGCGATGGCGCGGTAGACGTTCGGATGGATGGACATGCCGGTCTGCTCCATCGCCGCCTTGGCTCGCGGGTCGACACCCTCGTCGTCGGGGTCGACCAGCGGGATGCGCGCCACGGCCCCAACGTAACGGGGCTGTGGGTCGCCGCGTCACACGCGGCGACCCACTGCGTCACTTCTCGCCGGTGGAGGGGTCGATGACCGCCGACACCTGGCTCACGACGGTGGCCGGGAAGCCACCGCACTCGGCGTGCTCACGAACGGCGGCCTCGTCGTCGGCGACGTAGACGCAGTAGATCTTGTCGGTGGTCACAAAGCTCTGGAGCCACTTGGCCCGGGGCGACATCCCGGCCAGCACCTCGTTGGACTTGGCGGAGATGGCGCGCAGCTCGTCGGCGGACAGTGATCCGGCCCCCGGCAGCTCACGCTCGATCACGAACTTCGGCATTGGTTTCTCCTCATCAGCTGGTGTCGTTGTGACAAGGAGGACGGTACGACTTCCCGAGCCCCGGCGACATCGGCGCAAATGCCCATTCCGGGGCAGGCCGGCGATGGGTGATTCCACCCATCCGAGTCCGCGGCGCTAGCTGCCCTTCGAAACCAGGCCGTTCTCGAAGGCGAAGGCGGTGGCGGCCGACCGGGAGTTGACGCCGGTCTTGGTGAAGATGTTCGACAGGTGGCGGGCGACGGTCTTCTCGGAGATGAACAAGGCGGAGGCGATGTCGCGGTTGGTCTTGCCGGCGGCCACCAACCGCAGCACCTCCAGCTCCCGGGCCGACAGGCCATGCCCGCCGGTGGTCACGGCGCCGGCTTCGAGCTCGGCCAGGTCGAGCCGGGCCCCCAACCGGTCGAAGCAGGTGCGGGCGGCCTCCCGCTCCCGCTCGGCGCTGTCGTTGTCGCCCAGGCCGTCGTAGGCGCGGGCCAGCAGCACCCGGGTGCGGGCCGTCTCGTAGGGCACGTCGAGCTCGCACCAGATCGTGCACGCCTCACGCAGGGCCGCCAGTGCGGTCACCGGCTCCTCGCGGGCCAGCGCGACGGCCCCGCGGCACCACCCCGCCACACCCCGGAGACCCACGCTCTCGAAGCGGGTGGCGATGGCGGCGATCTCCTCCGCCGCCGTCGCGGCCAGACCGATGTCGCCCGACGCCAGCGCGATCGTGACCTGGGCCGCCAGCAACGGGGCGCGCTCGAGGTCGGTGCCTGAGCGCCCGGCCAGCGCGGCCGCCACCGACGCTGCCGCGGCATCGGCCTTGCCCTGGGCCAGGCGCAGCAGGGCCTGGCCCGGCTGCGGGTCGCGACCGAACTCGTGCGCCTGCCGGTAGGCCTCGTCGGCCCGTTCGAGGTCGCCCCTGCGCCGGCGGATCTCGCCCACCTCGTACCAGCCGTCCGCCACCGCGAAGACGTCGATGTCCACCATCTCACGGCACGTCTCGAGGGCCTCGTCCTCGGCCTGTTGCCAGTCGCCACGGACGTCGAGCAACTCGGCCCAGTGCACCCGGCAGATGCCCGGGTACAGCGACGCCAGCGGCAGCGGCTCACACCAGCGACGCGTGGCGTTGGTCCACTCGGTGGCGCGGCGCAGGTCGACGAGCTCGTGGCACGCCGAGATGAGGCCGCAGTAGATGGCGCCCGTCCACATCGGCTTGAGGTTGTCGGACAGCGCAGTGAGCATCGCCTCGTCGAGCAGCGCCAAGCCCTCGCGCACGCGTGCTTGCTTGACGAGCGAACGGCCCTCGAAGAACACCCCCAAGGCCACGAGGTTCTCGTCGCCGTGCTCGCGACCGATGCGTTGCATGCGGTGCGCTTCCTCGATGGCGGCGTCGAGGTCGCGACCCATGAGGCCGGCGATGTGGAGGTAGAGCGGGTACCCGTGCTCGGCGCCCTCGGTCTCGTCGGCCAGGAGGCGCTGCGCCCGCGACAACCACCCGTCGGCCTGCGCGCCGTCGCCGGTGACGCGCAGGTAGATGGCGAGCATGAACGCCGACAAGGCGGCACGCCGCGGTGCCCCGCCGTCGAGGTGGGCCTTGTACGCCGCGTTGTAGGCGTCGATCGCTTCGCCGGCCCGTCCCAACCAGTGGGCGGACTCGGCCCAGGCATCGAGGTCGTCCGCCTCCAGCGCTGTGGCGGCCGAGAAGCCGTCGA
>JAFATL010000607.1 GCA_019243975.1 Actinomycetota bacterium
ACCGCGCCGATGGCGAAGTTGGGAGCAAGGACGCAGTTGGCCCTGCCCTCGCCGAACCAGTCGGCGATCTCGTCGATGTCCTCCGGGCTCATGCCGGTGGTGCCGACGACTGCGTGCACACCTTGTTCGGCCAGCCAGCGCAGGTTCTCGCGGGCGGCCGTCGCTTCGGTGAAGTCGACCGCCACCTGAGCGTCGTTGTCGAACAGTGCCTCGATCGTGGGCGAGATCGTGACGCCCTGCACCTCACCGGTGGCCTTGGGGTCGACGGCGGCGACCAGCTCCAGTTCGGGATCGCCGGCGACGGCCTCGCACACCGTGGCGCCCATCCGCCCGCCCGCACCCAGAACGGCTACTCGCATGGCCGCGAGAGTACGGGGCTCAGCCCGTGTAGGCGGCGAAATCGTCGTCGCCGAAGGGGCCGACGACCGACAGCACCCGCTGGTTCGACAGCACCTTGGCGCTGACCCGGCGCACGTCGTCGAGAGTTACGGCGTCGATGCGGGCGTTGATCTCGTCGACCGACGGCGTCTCGTCGTGCACCAGCTGGCTCCGGCCGATGCGACTCATGCGCGAGCCCGAGTCCTCGAGGCCCAGAGCCATGGTGCCCCGGAGGTGGCCCTTGGCCACCCGCAGCTCGCGCTCGGTCACGCCGTTGGCGGCCAGGTCGTCGAGCTCCTTCACCACCAGGTCGAGCACCTCGTGCACGTGCTCGGGCGCGGTGCCGGCGTAGACCGCCAACGAACCAGCGTCGGCGAAGGCGGCCCGGAACGAGTACACGCTGTAGGCGAGACCTCGCTTCTCGCGCACCTCCTGGAACAAGCGGCTCGACAGGCCGCCGCCGAGGGCGTGATCGAGGATCGACAGCGCATAGCGGTCGTCGTCGCCCCGGTCGAGGGCGGACGTGCCGATCACCACGTGGGCCTGCTCGGTGGGGCGGTTGACGACGGCGAGCGGCCGGGGTGCCGCCTCGGGCGCCTGCCGCACCGGCGCCGTCCCACCGGGCGGGCCGGCGAAGCGCTTCTCGATCGCCGCCATTGCGTCGTCGTGATTGATGGCGCCGGCCAGAGCGACGACCATGTTGGCCGGCCGGTAGTGCTCGGCGAAGAAGCCGCAGATGTCGTCGCGCTTCATGGCCGTGATGGTTTCCTCGTCACCGAGCACGTCCCAGCCGAGCGAGTGGTCGGGGTACAGGGCCGAGAAGAACAGCTCGCTCACGAGATCCGACGGCTCGTCGCTGTGCATGAGGATCTCTTCGAGGATCACTTCGCGCTCGGTCTCGATCTCGTCGGGCCGGAAGGCGGGCGCCCACATGATGTCGTTGAGGATGTCGAGGCCGAGCTCGAGGTCGTCCGGGAGCACGCGCACGTAGAAGGCCGTGTACTCCTTGGTGGTGAAGGCGTTCATGTCGCCGCCCACCGCGTCTATCGCCTCGGCGATGTCGCTGGCCTGCCGGCGATCAGTGCCCTTGAACAGCAGGTGCTCGAGGAAGTGGGACGCGCCGGCAGTGCGGCGCGACTCGTCACGCGACCCGGTACCCACCCAGAAGCCGGCCGCCACCGAGGGCAGCTCAGGCCGCTCCTCGGTGACGATCGTCAGGCCGGACGGGAGCCGGCTGGTGCAGATTGAGCTCAGCGACGGCCGCCGCGCCGCGGGTTGCGACGAGGCCCGCCGCCGCCCCCGCCACCGCCGCCCGACCGGCGCGCACCGCCGGCGTCGACGGGACCGAGGTCGCCGAACTGCTCCGCCGCTTCCTTCTCGAAGAAGTCCTCGAACGACGCGCTCGAACCGGTGGTACCGCCGTGCGACGCCGAGGAACCGGAGTCGGCGTCGTCACCCGACGCACCAGCGCCGTCGCCGTTGCCGCCCGGCTTGGGCTCGGGAGCGTCGCCGGCGAGGGAAAGGGAGACCTTGCCCTGCGGGTCGATGTCGTCGACGCGCACCTCGAGCTCGTCACCCAGGTCGACGACATCCTCGACCTTGTCGATGCGCTTGCCCTGGCCCAGCTTGCTGATGTGGATCAGCCCGTCACGACCGGGGAGGATGTTGACGAACGCACCGAACTTGGTGATGTTGACGACCTTGCCGGCGTAGACCTTGCCCACCTCGGCGGCGGGCGGGTCGAGGATCAGCTCGATGCGGCGGCGCGCCTCGTTGACGGCGGCGCCGTCCTTGGACCCGATGGTGACCGTGCCGACCATGCCGTCATCGTCGACGTTGATGTCGGCGCCCGTCTCCTGCTGCAGGGTGTTGATGACCTTGCCCTTGGGGCCGATGACCTCGCCGATCTTGTCGATCGGGATGTTGAAGCTGACGATCTTGGGCGCGGTGTCGCGCACGTCGCCACGGGGCTCGGAGATGGCGCCGTTCATGACCTCGAGGATCTTGAGCCGCGCTTCCTTGGCCTGCTGCAGCGCCTGCGCCAGCACCTCCGAGGGCAGGCCCTCGATCTTGGTGTCGAGCTGCAGGGCGGTGACGAAGTCGGCCGTGCCCGCGACCTTGAAGTCCATGTCGCCGAACGCGTCCTCGGCACCCAGGATGTCGGTGAGCGTCGTGTACTTGCCTTCGGCGAACACGAGGCCCATGGCGATGCCGCCCACGGGGGCCTTGATCGGCACACCGGCGTCCATCAGCGACATCGACGAGCTGCACACCGAGGCCATCGACGTGGAGCCGTTCGACGACAGCACCTCGGACACGAGGCGCAGCGCGTAGGGGAACTCCTCGATCGGCGGCACGACAGGCAGCAGGGCCCGCTCGGCGAGGAGACCGTGGCCGACCTCGCGTCGCTTGGTGCCACCCATGCGGCCCGTCTCGCCGCTGGCGTAGGGCGGCATGTTGTAGTGGTGCATGTACCGCTTCTTCTCGTCGACGCCGATGGTGTCGAGGAGTTGGTCCATGCGGGGCATGCCGAGGGTGGTGATGTTGAGGACCTGGGTTTCACCCCGTTGGAACAGACCGGAACCGTGGGCCGTGGAGATGATCCCTACGACCGCGGAAAGAGGCCGGATGTCCGTGGGGCCGCGCCCGTCAATGCGCACGCCGCTTTCAGCTATGCGGTGGCGGACGAGCTGCTTGGTCAGGGAACGAACGGCCGCCTT
>JAFATL010000717.1 GCA_019243975.1 Actinomycetota bacterium
GGCGTGCCGACGGCGAGGATGCTCCCGAAGTCGAGCACGTGGATACGGGCGCACACCTTCATCACCAGCTCCACGTCGTGCTCGACGAGAAGGATGCCGAGCCCTTCGGCTGCCAGTTCGGGCAGCAGCGCCGCGAACTCGTCCGACTCGTGCTCGTCGAGGCCCGACGACGGCTCGTCGAGCAGCAGCACCTTCGGCTGTGAGGCCAGCGCCCGAGCCAGCTCGACGAGGCGGGCGATGCCCGTGGGCATGGCGTCGACGCGCCGTTTGGCCACGGCGCGCAGACCGATGCGGTCGATCAGCGCGTCAGCGATCTCGTGGGGCGGGTCACCGGTCTTGTCCCACTGCCGGTGCACCTCGGCGGCGACCAGCACGTTCTCGCGCACGCTCAGCGACCCGAACACCTCGAGGCGCTGGAACGTGCGGGCGACGCCGAGTCGGGTGCGCTGGTGCGGCCGTACGCCCGCCATGTCGCGTCCCTCGAGACGCACGCAGCCGGTGCTGGTCGTCTGGAACCCGCAGATGACGTTGAACATCGTCGTCTTGCCGGCGCCGTTGGGCCCGATGAGGCCGGTGACCGACCCCGCCGCCACATCGAGGTCGACGTCGTCGAGGGCGCGCAGGCCCCCGAAGTTGACGGTGACGCCTTCAACGTCGAGCAAAGCCACACTCGCCCCCTAGCGGAACTTGTAGAACTCCCCGAGGCTGCACTCGTAACCGGTGCCCGTCGGCTTCTCGCGCACGAACTTGCCGCCCTGCACCTTCACCATCACGAAGCACGGCGTACCGGTGCGCGCCGCCGGATTGAACGGCCCGCTGACGCCGCCGCCGTCATCGCTCTTCACCTGCGTGTCGAGGTACTGCACGACGTTCTGGCGCGTCAGCGGCCCGCCCAGCGCTCGCAATGCCTTGACGAAGTAGGCGGCCTGGCCCCATCCGCCGACCACGAACTGGTCGAGCTGGCCGGTGGGGAACAGCTGCTTGTTCCACTTGAAGAACGCCGCCACGTCGGGGCTGGCATTGGCCTCATTGGGATCGGCGACCGGCAGGAAGAGAATCGGCGTCTTCCAGCCGTCGCCATCGGCCTTCATGATGTCGGTGAACGTCGAGTTGTAACCGATCGAGCTGATCTTCAGCGGCGGGTCCCAGTTCTGCTGGCGCATGTTGCGCACCAAGCGGATCTGCATGTTGACCTCGACTGCGAAGAGGAACAGCAGCTGCACGCCTTGGTTGCGCATGTCGATGATCTGGGCCGTGTAGTCCGGCGCGGTGGTCTGCAACTCAGCCCGATACGCGAACGGCGCGTCGAACCCGACCTTCTTCAGCGCCGCCTCGGTGCCCGGCGAGTTCACCCGCACACCCTGCACCGCCGACAGCAGGTAGCCGACCTTGTGCACGTTGGGATACGCCTGGCGCAGGTACACGTACGGCCCGGTGTGGATGACGTTGCGGTCGCCGTGGGGCAGCGCGTTCGGGAAGTCGGCGCCGGACGGGTCGACGGTGGTGCCCACGTAGGGAACCCCGGTGGACTTGATGAGGTCGATGTAGCCGCTGTCGGCCACGGCGAGGTTGCCGACGAACGCCAGCACCTGCGGCTCGAGCCGCTCGAACTCGGACCGGGCGTGCTGTGAGTCGAGGGCATCGTCACCCTTGAGCACCGTGATCTTGCGGCCGCAGATGCCACCCTGCGAGTTGATCATCGCCATGTAGGCCGCCGCGCCGCGGAACTCGCCTTCGGTCGCGCCCGGCAACGGGCCCGAGTCGGTCGACATGCTCGCGACCTTGATCTCGGTGGGCGTGACGCCCTTCGCCGTCGACGTGCCCTTGGGGCACCCGCCCGCGGCGGCGGCCACCGTGGTTGCGGTGTTCGACGCGTTCGATCCGCTGGAGCCCGACGAGCCCGAGCTACCCGACGAGCCGGACGAACCGGTGGGGCCGGCGGCGGACTGATCGCCGGACACCGCGGCCGATTGGTCGCCCGCCGACGCGGCGGACTGGTCGGACGCCGCGTTGCTTGCCAACACGCGGCCGGACTGGGCGGCGTCGATGCGTTTGAGCGCGGAGTCAGGAAGGCGGGAGCCACAGGCCGTCGCGATCAACACGCACGCGAGGAATGCCGCGACTGCGCCCACCGCCGTCCGTCGTCGGGAGAACCAACCCAGCTCCACCCCAGACTCCTCACTCTCGGCTGTCCATGCCCCCCGATGGCCCGAGACGGCAGAACTATAATCTGTTACAAATTGCGGCGGGCCTCGCCTTCGCGACGACGAAGGCGGGCTTTGGGGGACGCCCGTGCAGACCTTCTTCACCTTCCTGTTGATCGGGGTGACGGCGTCCGCGGTCTACGCCATCTCGGCGACGGGTCTGGTCGTCACCTACATCACCTCGGGCGTCTTCAACTTCGCCCACGGGGCGATCGGCATGTTCCTCGCCTTCGTCTACTGGGAGCTGCACGTCAACCAGGGCTGGCCGACTCTGCTCGCCCTGTTCGTGACCCTCGGCGTGATCGCGCCGCTCATCGGCGTGCTCCTCGACGTGGCCGTGATGCGCCGCCTGCTGGTCGGCGCGTCTGTCGCCACCAAGCTGGTCGTGACGCTGGCCGTCCTGTTGGTGTTCCAGGGCCTCGCCCTCGCCGGCTGGGGCATCAAGCTGCGCGCCCTGCCCGGCCTGTGGGGCGATCGGCACACCGTGAAGTTGTTCAGCCTCGTCATCACCTGGGACCAGATCACCACGGTGCTAGCTGCAGTAGCGGTGGCGTTTGGCTTGCGCGTGCTCTTCCGGCGCACGCGTCTGGGCGTCGCCATGCGCGCCGTGGTCGACAGCAAGGAGCTGTGCGCCATCAAGGGCATCAGCCCCAACCGGGTGACCGCGGCGTCGTGGGCCCTCGGCTCGATGCTCGCCGGCCTGGCCGCCATCCTCATCGCCCCCGGCCTCAACCTCGAGGTCAACACCCTCAGCCTGCTGGTGGTGTCGGCCTACGCGGCCGCCGTGTTGGGCCGGCTCGAGAGCCTGCCCGCCACGTTCGCGGGCGCCCTGCTGCTCGGCGTGGGCGAGAAGTTGATCATCGGCTACCTGCCCCAGAGCAACGAGCTCGTGCGCAACCTCGAGCCGGCGTTCCCGTTCATCCTCCTGCTGGGCGCGTTGCTGTTACGCCCTCAGCGGCGGCTGCCCGAGAAGGTGCCGGTGCACACCGAGCCCGACCCGCCGCGCTTCCGCACCACGGCCATCCTCGGGGTGGTCGGCATCGCCGCGTGCATCGCCATCGCCCCGTTGCTCAAGGACCACGACGTCCTCACCGGCTCCAAGGCGTTGGTGTTCTCGTGCCTCACCTTGAGCCTGGTGCTGCTCACCGGGCTGTCCGGTCAGGTGTCGATCATGCAGCTGTCATTCGCGGGGTTCGGCGCGGTCTTCGTCGGCAAGGTGGCCACCGGGCTGCCGTACCCGGTCAGCCTGGGCATGGCCGCGCTGGCAACCGCGGCGCTCGGTGTCATCGTCGCCCTGCCGGTGATGCGGCTGCGCGGTATCTACCTGGCCCTGTCCACGTTGGCCTTCGCCATCCTCATGGACGCGCTGTTCTTCCAGAGCAGTCACATCCTCAACCTGGGCACGACCATCCCGGTGCGGCGACCGTCGATCGTGGGGACGGGCGAGCGGGGAATGTTCATCCTGTTGGCCATCGCCACCGCGGTTTTCGCCAACGTGTTCTTAGCGGTGCGCCGCAGCAGCTTCGGTCGCCAGATGTCGGCGCTGCGCGACTCGCCCATGGCGTCGCAGACGATGGGCATGAGCCTGTCGTGGGCCAAGCTCAAGATCTTCGGGCTGTCCGCCGGCATGGCCGGCCTGGCCGGCGGTCTCCTCGGTTCGCTGCAGGTGCGGGTGGGGCCACTCGACTTCATCTACTTCCGCTCGCTCACCCTGCTGCTGGTGGCCGCCATCTTCGGCATCACCAGCGTGTCGGGCGCGCTTCTCGGCGCCCTCTTCTTCGTCGTGCTCCCCGACGTGCTGCGCAACGTCGCCAGCACCGGCCAGGGCGCAGGCGTCACCAGCCAGGCCCTGCAGCCGCTGATCATCGGCGTGCTGGCGATGGCGCTGGCCCGGCACTCCGAAGGCATCGCCGGCCAGATCCGCAACCGGCTGCGGCCGCTGTGGCAGCGGGCCCTGCCGTTCACCCGCGACGCCGACGACGACCTCAACGGCGACGGCCACGTCACGGGGCCGCTGCAACTCGTCCCTGAGGCAGCGCCGCAGAAGGCTCCCGTCGGTGCCTGACGGCAACGGTTCCGGTCACCTCGATCCGCGCGTCGCCGCCGACCTGGCGGCCACGCCGCTGCTCGAGCTGCGGGGCGTACGCGCGGCCTACGGCAAGATCGAAGTGCTGCACGGCCTCGACCTCAAGGTGCCGGGCGGGCAGATCCTCGCCATCCTCGGGCCCAACGGCGCGGGCAAGACCACGACGCTGCGGGTCATCAGCGGGTTGATGAAGCCGACCGCCGGGTCGCTGCTGCTCGACGGCCACGACCTCACCGGCGCGCCCGCCGAAGAGCTGGCGCGCGTCGGCGTGTGCCTCATCCCCGAAGGCCGCGGCATCTTCCCCAACCTGACCGTGCGCGAGAACATCCTCATGGACACCTACGGCTCCGGTCGCAAGCTGGCCGAGCTGGAGGAGCGCGCCTTCGACCGGTTCCCACGCCTGGGCGACCGCGTGTCGCAGATGGCCGGCACGCTGTCGGGCGGCGAGCAGCAGATGCTGGCGTTGGCGCGCGCCTTGAGCACCGACCCGGCGCTCATCCTGCTCGACGAGCTGTCAATGGGTCTTGCACCGCTCGTGGTCGACGACCTCTTCGAAGCGGTGCAACAGCTCGCCAAGACAGGGGTCACCATCGTCGTCGTCGAACAATTCGCTGATGTCGTTCTCGGCTTTGCCGACCAGGTCGTCGTGATCACGCAGGGTTCTGTGCGTTTGTCTGGTACGCCCGCGGACATCGAAGCCCAGCTGCACGCCGCTTATCTCGGGATGAGCGAGTGATGCGCCGTCTCCGCGCCGTGGGCGTGCTGGCACTTCTCTTCGCGCTGGTGCCGTCGACCGGCGCCCACGCAGCCGACGAGCTGGGCGGGTACCAGACGTCCGGGAGCGGCGTCGTGTTCTCGGCGTTCCCCACCCTCCCCGCGTTCACTGTCGTGCAGGCACCGGTGGAAGGCACGGTCGCACTCTCGACGGCCAACCTGGCCGCCGGCGGGCAGGCGTTCGCCCGGTCGTCGATTACGTGGCCGGGCGACGTTCTCGGCGGCCTCGGTTCGCTCCTCAAGCAAGCCGCACCCCTGCCCGTCGCCGTGCCCAACTGGCCCATCCGGGCCGAGGCCCACGAGTACACGGGACCCTCCTCCGACTCGTCGATCCCCGGCATCCGGATGCAGGCGTTCGGCTCACCGGCCAAGTCGGAAGCGCTGGCCGACGTCGGCGCGCTGATCCTCCCCGACATTCTCACCATCGCGTCGTCGTCGTCGCACACCGTGTCGACCCAGGGTCCCGACAAAGCCGGCACGACCGTGGACGTGAGCGTGCACGGCATCAACATCGCCGCCGGCCAGGTCGTCATCGACACGTTCAAGGCCACCTCGGCGACGGCGAGCGACGGCGTGAAGCCCACCGGTAAGGGCACGGCCGTGATCGCTGGCCTCGTCATCGGTGGCACGCCGGCCTCGATCGACGCCAGCGGCATTCACGCCAGCGGCCAGGGCGCCCCGGGCACCGACCCCAACAAGCAGATCAACGACGCGCTGGCGGCGTCGGGTATCCACCTGGCGCTGACGCCGAGCGACGTGCACATCGACGGCGGTACCGCGCAGGCCAGTGCGCCTGCGCTGCTCATCACCATCCCGACGCCGAACATCGGCCCGCTGCCGGCCGGCTTCCTCACCATCGAGCTCGGGGCGACACACGCGCAGAGCGCCGCCAGCCCGGGCATCGACGTGAGCGGCGACCTCACCGACGTGGGCGCCCCGTTGGGCCAGGTGCTCGGCAGCTCGTTGACCTCGGGCGACACCGGCAGCAGCGCCGGAACGCTGCCCGACCTGAGCGCCGGCGGTGGCAGCGCACTGACGTCAACGACGGGCGCGGGCTCGTCGATCCGGCCCCAGGTCGCCGTCAACGCGTCGAACACCGAAGAGGCGCCCTACAACTTCAAGGGCCTGAGCGGTCGCCTGTGGCTGGTGATGCTGGTCCTCGCCTTCGTGGGCGTGCTACTCATCCGCAGGTACATGCGCCGGCTGCTGTCCATCGGCGGCCAGTGAGCGAGGGAGACGACCGTGTCGAGCGCTGAACTCACCGAGGACCGCACGTTCGGAGAGCCGGGCCTGGCCCGGCGGTTGCGGTTCCGCGACTCGCTGGGGCGACTGGCCCAGCGAGGTCAGGCCATCGACCTGCTCAAGG
>JAFATL010000033.1 GCA_019243975.1 Actinomycetota bacterium
CCGATGGGTCGGTTCGGCGAGGCGGCCGAGATCGCCCGCGCCGCGCTGTTCCTGGCCTCCGACGACGCGTCGTTCGTCACCGGCGCCGAGTTCCTCGTCGACGGCGGCATCACCGCCGCCTACGTCACGCCCGAATGACCGACCGGCTGCAGACGACGATCAGTCCGGTCGACGGCTCGGTCTACGACGAGCGGCCGCTGCACGCCGACGAGCAGATCGACACCGCGTTGGAGGCGGCGGCGCGGGCGCAGCGCTCGTGGCGCCACGTGGCGGTCGAGGAGCGCGCCGAGGTGGTGCTGCGGGCCGTCGATTGGCTGGTCGAGCGGGCCGACGACCTGGGCGCGGAGCTGACGTGGCAGATGGGCCGGCCCGTTTCGCAATCGCCCGGCGAGCTTCGGCGCGGCTTCCTCGAGCGCGCTGCCTACATGGGCCGCATCGCTCCCGAGGCGCTGTCGGACCTGCGCATCGAGCCTGCCGACGGCTTCGAGCGGTTCATCCGGCGCACGCCCCTGGGCGTGGTGCTGGTGCTGGCGCCCTGGAACTACCCGTGGCTGTCGTCGGTGAACGCGGTCGTGCCCGCCTTGCTCGCCGGCAACAGCGTCGTGCTCAAGGTGGCCAGCCAGACGCCGAGGGTCGGCGACCGCTACGCCGAGGCGTTCGCCCACGCCGGGTTGCCCGAGGGGCTGTTTGCCCACGTCGTTGCCGACCACGACGGCGTGGCCGAGATGATCGGCGACCCCCGCGTCGGATTCGTCGCGTTCACTGGCTCGGTGCCGGGCGGACACGCGGTGCAGCGGGCCGCCGCGCAACGGTTCATCGCGTCGAACCTCGAGCTCGGCGGCAAGGACCCCGCCTATGTCCGGCCCGACGCCGACCTGGCCCGCACCATCGAGGAGCTGGCCGACGGCGCCTTCTTCAACGCCGGCCAGTCGTGTTGCGGCGTCGAGCGCATCTACGCCCACCGCGACGTGTTCGACCAGGTCGTCGACGGCCTGGTGGAGGCTGCCCACGCGCTCAAGCTGGCCGACCCGACCGAGACGACGACCACCCTCGGCCCCATGGTGCGCACCAGCGCGGCCACCTTCGTGCGGGAGCAGATCGACGAAGCGGTCAAGCAGGGCGCCCGCACGCTCGTCGACAGCAGCCGGTTCGCGCGCGACGAACCGGGCACGCCGTACCTCGCACCGCAGGTCGTCGTCGACGTGGACCACTCGATGCGGCTCATGACCGAGGAGACGTTCGGTCCGGTCGTGGGCGTGATGGCCGTAGCGTCCGACGACGAGGCCGTGATGCTGATGAACGACAGCCCGTACGGGCTCACCGCGTCGGTGTGGACGGCCGACGTCGACGCCGCCGTCGCCATCGGCGACCGGGTCGACACCGGCACGTGGTACCTCAACCGGTGCGACTACCTCGACCCGGCACTGGCGTGGACGGGCGTCAAGGACTCGGGGCGGGGCGTGTCGCTGTCCCGCCTCGCCTACGAAGCGCTGACCCGCCCGAAGTCGTTCCACCTGCGGACGGCCCTGTGATGCGCATCGGCCTGCTCGAGTGCGACCACGTCGACGACAGGTACCGCCACCTGTCGGGCGACTACGCCGACATGTTCGCGGCACTGTTCGCCGCCGACCCGATCATCGAGCTCGTCAACTACGACGTCGTCAACGGCGAGCTGCCCGGCGAGCCCGGCGAGTGCGACGGCTGGCTCGTCACCGGTTCGCGAAAGTCCGCCTATGACGACGAGGAGTGGATCCACCGTACGGCGGGGTTCATCCGGGCCGCGGCGGCGACGGAGACTCCACTGGTCGGCATCTGCTTCGGCCACCAGCTCCTGGCCCACGCCCTCGAGGGCGCCGTCGAGCGGGCGCCCGCCGGTTGGGGCGCGGGCATCCTCACCGTCGACGTCACCCAGAAGGAGCCGTGGATGCAGCCGGCCCGCTCCGAGGCCCGCCTGCACTTCATGCACCAGGACCAGGTCACGCGCGTGCCCAACGGCGGCGAGGTCGTGGCCAGCGCCGACCACTGCCCGATCGCCGCCTTCACGGTCGGCGACACGATGCTCGGCATCCAGGCCCATCCCGAGTTCACGGTCCCCTACGCGGAGGCGCTGCTGACGGACCGTACCGAACGGATCGGCGGCGACAAGGCGGGCGCCGCGTTGGAGTCGCTGGCGACGCCCACCGACGAAGGTGTGGTGGCGCAGTGGATCGTCAACTTCTTCACGGGGGCGAGGGAGCGATGACCGTTGACGCCGACCGCTACTGCCTCGCCATCGACCTGGGCACGGGCGGGCCCAAGGTCGGGTTCGTGACTCTGAGCGGGCGCATGGTGTGGTCGACCCACCGGGAGGTGAAGACCGAGTTCCTCCCCCACGGCGGCGCCGAGCAGGACGCGTCGGTGTGGTGGGACGTCATCCGCGACGCGGTGCGCGCGGGCGTCAACAGCGGCCAGGTCGACGCCTCACGCGTGTCGGCAGTGAGCGTCACCGGGCAGTGGGCCAGCACCGTGCCGGTCGACGCGAACGGCGTGCCCGTAGGCCCGTGCGTGATGTGGATGGACACGCGCGGCGGCAAGCACGTGCGCGACCGCATCGGCGGCCCGGCCGTCGGCTACGCACCCCGGGCCATCCTCAGCTTCATCCGCAAGACCGGCGGTGCTCCGTCCACGACGGGCGCCGATCCCATCGGCCACATGCTCTACCTGCAGCACGACGTACCCGAGGTGCACCGCGCAGCCCGCTGGTACCTGGAGCCGGTCGACTACCTGTCGATGCGCTTCACCGGCGTGGCCGCGGCGTCGCACGCGTCGATGACGGGCGCGTGGCTCACCGACAACCGCGCCCTCGACCGCATGTCGTACGACGACGGGCTCATCAAGCTGGTCGGTCTCGACGCCGGCAAGCTGCCGCCGCTCGTCCCCACGGGAAGCGTGGTCGGCACCGTGCACTCGTCGGTGGCGCGCGAGCTGGGCCTGCCCGACCGCGTGCAGGTGGTCACGGGCACGCCCGACCTGCACACCGGCGCGTGTGGCGCGGGCGCCGTCACCGACTACCAGACGCACATGGCGATCAGCACGACGAGTTGGATCAGCTGCCCGGTGGCCAAGAAGAAGACCGACGCCATCCGCCAGATCGCCACCGTCCCCGGCCTGTCGCCCGAGCGCTACCTGGTGGCCGACAACCACGACACGTCGGGCCTCGCTTTCCAGTGGCTGCGCGACAACGTCGTGACCGGCCTCGACTTCAACGCTTTGACCGCGCTGGCGGCCGACTCGCCCGCCGGCAGTGGCGGCGTGATCTTCACGCCGTGGCTGCAGGGCGAGCGGTCCCCCATCGACGACCGCAACGCGCGCGGCGGGTTCCACAACCTGTCCATCAACACGACCAAGGGCGACATCGTGCGGGCCACCCTCGAAGGTGTCGCCTACAACGACCGGTGGCTGCACGAGGCGGTCGAGAAGTTCACCGGCCGACGGCTCGATCCGATCCGCATCGTCGGCGGCGGCGCCCAGTCCGACCTGTGGTGCCAGATCCACGCCGACGTCATGGACCGCACCATCGAGCGCATCGCCCAGCCCTACTTCGCCCAGCTCAAGGGGGCGGCCATCTTCGCCGGCCTCGGCCTGGGCGCGGTGGCGCGCGACGACGTGCGCGGCCTCGTCGAGCTCGACACCACCTTCACGCCCAACGCCGACGCCCGGGCCGCCTACGACGAGCTCTACGCCGAGTTCCCCGGCATCTACAAGGCGCAGAAGGACATGTTCAAGCGCCTCAACCGCAAGAAGCGCAGTTAGTTACTCCTCCTCCTCCTCCTCCATTCCCGAACTGACAGGTGAAACGGGCCCTATAGGTCCCGTTTCACCTGTCAGTTCGGGGCTTCGGCGGGCGCGTGACACGGCGACCGCGCCGGCGACGCCGCCGGCCAGCAGCGCCGCGGCCCACGGGAACGACGGTGACGCGCCGGTGGCAGCGAGTTCGTTCACCTTCGACTTGGTCGTCGACGAACCGGGGCCGCCCATGCTGATCGGCGCCGCGTCGGGGTTGGGTGTGCCGCCGAAGAAGTAGCTGGCGGGCAGCACACTTCCGGACTGCGTGGGCATGGTCTGGTGGGCGGGCACCGTCGGAGGCGAGCCCATCTGCTCGCTCTCCTGAAACACCTCGGAACAATCGCCCGACACCTGGAACTGCCCGAGCGGCGCGGCCGGGAACGCGGGCACGCTCGTGCTCGGCGTGTTCTGGAACAACGCGGAGGTCAGGTCGCCCACGACGCTCCGCCGCCACGCCGACACGTTCGGCACCTCGACGCCGAACCGTTCACCGATCAGCTTGAGCTGCGACGTGTGGTCGAACACCTCGGTGGCCACGTGGCCGCCCCGGCTGAAGGGCGACATCACGATGGCGGGCACGCGCATGCCGAGCCCGATGGGCCCGAGGATGCCCGCGGTGTTGAGCGTGTTGGGCGGCAGCGCCTTGAGGTATTCGCCCGGGGTGCCGGCCGGCGCCGTCGGCGGCGCGACGTGGTCGAAGAAGCCGTCGTTCTCGTCGTACATGAGGATGAACGCCGTCTTGGCCCACACCGCCGGGTTCTTCAGCAGCGCGTTGAGCACCAGCGACGTGAAGTACATGCCGTGGTCGGGCGACGCCGACGGGTGCTCGTCGAAGCCCAGCGGCGGAATGATCCACGACACGCTCGGCAGCGTGCCCGCCTGCACGTCGGCCACGAAGTCGTTGGGGAACGTCGGCAGGAACGCCTTCTGGTACAGCGGCGTGGTCGGGTTCCGGTACTGCGCGAAGAACGGGAGGATGTTGTCGGCGACGAACAGCACCTCGGGGTTGAGCGTCGGGTCGTACCAAGCCGGGTTCCAGATCGGATACGCCGTGAGCGGCAGGTACTCGCCGGTCACCCCGACGTTCGACGGGTGGTACACCTTCCACGACACGCCCTTGTCCTCGAGCACCTCTTGGATGGTGGTGTTGGTGAGCGTCCACGGCGCCTGGGGTGACGCCAGCGTGTCGATGATCGGCCCGCCGTGGGTGCCGTCGGGATCGATGGTGCCGCTCGTCGCCATCAGCCGGTTCGGGTGCGTCGGCCCGATCACGCTGCAGTGGTACGCGTCGCACAGCGTGAAGGCGTCGGCCAGCGCGTAGTAGAAGCCCAGCTCCTCGCGCGTGTAGTAGCCCATCGTCATGGCGCCGTGAGCGCCCTCGTAGGCCGACGAGGTGTGCACGCGCACCCACGAGTCCATGGCGCCCTTGTGCCAGCACTCGTGCATCGGGTCCCAGTTGTGGGTGAGGTCGTTGGTGCACTCGTCCGACTCGCGGTGCAGACGGAACGGCAGCAGGACGTTGGGCGGGTCGAGCGTGGTGGCGCCGGGGAACGCCTGGGCGAACACGCCGAGCGACTTCGGCGGGTGGTCGTCGAAGCCCCGGCCCTTCGGGTACGCGCCGAAGTAGTGGTCGTAGGAGCGGTTCTCCATCATGAGGAACACGAGGTGTTCGACGGCGCCCAGGTCGGACCCCGCCGGCGGGGTCGCCGCCGCCCGCTCCACCATCCGCCGCCCGCCCGT
>JAFATL010000079.1 GCA_019243975.1 Actinomycetota bacterium
CACGACGTCGGTGGCCACGGCCAGGCCCGCCACCAGCGCCAGCACCGGCCTCCGCCGCGGCGCCGCCTCGGGGTGTGACACTTCACCCGCCATGACCACGTCCACGCTCATGCCCGCCGACCGTCGCTCCCCGGCGACGTCGTCGCGCCTGGGTTCGTTGGTGGCGCTCGGGCTCCTCGGCGTGTGGGTGTGGGTGTGGGCCCACATCGTGAGCCACGCCGTCTACGTGTCGCACGACTCGATGATCAGCTACGCCCACGTCTGGTACATCTCGCACCACCTGATCCCACTGCACATGCCGGTGCTGGGCCACGGCCAGGCCTTCGCCTACCCGTACGGGTTCGTGCCGTGGACCACCGCCGCCCTGCTGCGGCCGTTCGTCGGCGACCGCATCGTCAGCATCTGGTTCGTGGTCGGGGCCGTCGGTGCGCTCGCTGCGACCTACTGGTCGTTCCCGGAGACGCGGCGCGGGTGGTGGGCCGCCGCCGTGCTGGCCAACCCCGCGCTGGTCGCGGGCGTGCTCATCGGCCAGCAGCCGTTCCTGTGGGCGTCGGCCCTGGCCCTGCTCGCGGTCGGCATGTGGCGGCGGGGCTGGCGGGCGTGGGCGACGGTGGTGATGGGCCTGGCCCAGGCGACCCATCCGGCGATCGTGTTGCCGCTGGCGGCCGTACTCGTCGCCGGTGTCGCCGTCGTCGACAAAGAGCAGCGACGCACGCTGGTGCGTCACTACGCCGTGTCGCTCGTCATTGCCGCGCCGGCCGTGTGGCTCGTCGTGGCCTCGCCCGTGGTGGCCGACACCTCCGTCGGCACCAAGATCGCCGCCTTCTTCGAGACGCTGGGGTCCCGCGCCTTCATGCTGGGAGTCCCCGTCCTGCTCGCCCTGGCCGCCGCCTACCTGCACCGCCTCCCCCGCGCCTGGCTGCGTCACGCGGTCGGGCCGCTGGTGTTCGTGGTCCTGGTCGGCACCACGTGGGTGCTGTGGAAGCCCCTGCAGCTGCCGTGGGCGTATCGGGCCCTGTGGCGGGAGCCCAACAACGGCATGGTTGCCTTCACCCGTTCGCCCGAGTTCGAGGCAGGCGCCATGTACCGCGTGCTGCGGATCGCCGACGGCAAGCAAGGGCTGTACCAGCTGATCAGGCACGGCGGCCGTCTCGACTCGGAGTTCTTCCCCGAGAGCGTGAACATCCGCAGCTGGCCCTCCCCCGCCGCTTACGGCGCGTTCCTCCGCAGCCGGGGGGTGCGGTACGTGATGGTGTGGGGCGGGTTCGACCTCGTGTACCGCACCAACGAGCACGCCACCCTGCGCCGCATGGCCGACCGCACCGACTGCACGGTGGCGCCGGTGACCGTCGCCACCGTCGAGGTCACCCGTGTGTATCAGCTGTTCCGGGTGCGGCCATGCCCGTGACAGCCGTGCCGGAGGCGGGCGTGACAGCCGTGCCGGAGGCGCGCATGACGACAGCGCGGAACGCGTCGATCACCCGCGTCGCCTCGGCGTCGGTCATGTCGGAGTGCACCGGCAGGCAGACGTGGTGGGCGCACACGTGCTCGGCGACCGGCAACGGCCCGTGGGCCACGTCGGCGAAGATCGGCTCGACGTGCAGCGGCCGGGCGTACACCTCGCCGCTCAGCGACACGCCGTAGCCCTCGCGCAGCTCCTTCTTCAGCACGTCGCGGTCGATCGACGGCTCGAGCAGCACCAGGTACTTGTAGTAGTTGCTCTCGCTTCCCGCCGGCTGCAGCACGGGCGTGGCGCCAGGCAGGTCGGCGAGCGCCTCGTCGTAGCGCCGGGCCACGCCGCGCCGCACGGCGAGGAACTGGTCAAGGCGCTCCCACTGCGTCATGGCCACGGCCGCGTGCAGCTCACTCATGCGCCACGCGTAGCCCAGGCGCACGTGCTCACCGCCGAGGAACCCGGCCTTGCCCTGGTCGCGGTACAGGCGCGCCTCGTCGGCGATGCGCTCGTCGGCGGTGACGATCATGCCGCCCTCGCCGCTGGCGACGACCTTGGTGGGATAGAAGGAGAACGTCCCCGCCTGGCCGAACGCACCGGCGGCCTTGCCGTCGAGCGTGCTGCCGTGGGCGTGGGCCGCGTCCTCCATGAAGAAGATGCCGCGCTCCGCGCACAGCGCAGCGATGGCCGGTACTTCGGGGCTCACCAAGCCGCCGATGTGCACGTGCACGACGCCGGCCACGTCACCGCCGTGCGCGTCGAGCGCCGCTTCGACGGTGGCGCGGGACAAGGCCAGGGTGTCGGCCGCCACGTCGGCGAACACGGGCCGGCCGCCCGCATGAACGACCGCGCCGGCGGTGGCGTAGAAGGTGTTGGCGGGGACGATGACGTCGCGGCCCTGGACGTCGAGGCTGCGCAGCACGATCTCGAGCGCGGCCGTGCCGCTGCTGACGGCGACGGCGTGGGGCACGCCGACGCTCGAGGCCACGAGCTCTTCGAACTGCCGGCCGCACGGGCCCAGCGTCAGTGCGCCCGACGACAGCGCCGTGTCGATGAGCGCGCCGATGCGGGCGCGGTCGTCGGCATTGAAAACCGGGCGAGCGGGAGGGACCGGGGGCAGTGCGTCCGCCATGCTGGTGCGCTCAGCAGTGGCCGGCGTAGCCGGGCCGGTTGAGGAGCTGGTCGAGACGCACGGCGTGCAGACCCTTGCCGTTGAGCCCGGCCAGCAGCTGGCTGAGCGACGCCTGGGCCCGGCTGGCGCCGGCGGCGTCGTCGACGTCGAAGTTCAAGTGGATGATCGACCCGGCGCGCGCGGCGCCGACGACGCGGCGGATGTTGGCCGCGCCGGCGGTGGCGGGGTCGGCCATCACCACGTCCCACGTCACGGCCGTCATGCCCTGATGGCGAACGGCCCGCGCCACCAACGGCGTGTGGCGGCCGGCGACCGGTTCGAAGAAGGTCGGGCACACGCCGAGCTGGTCGTGGAAGACCTGCTGAGCCTGGCGCAGACCGTGGAACCGCGGATCGAAGAACTCGGTCGAGGTGGCCCGTTGCGAACGGCTGCCGATGAGATGGCCCTGCGCCATCAGCTTGCGCTCGACGGCGGCACTCGAAGAAAGCGCACGTCCCGACGTGAAGAAGGTGGCCGTGGCACCGGCGTTGGCCAACGCCCGGCCGATAGCAGCGGCGCCGACATCGGAACTGACGTCGACGGTGAGCGCCACCGCGGGCGTGGCCCGCGCCGCGTGACTGGTGACGGGCCCGAACCACGACGCGCTGGCCGACGTGGCCCCGACCCACACCGTCACCAGGCTGGTAGCGGCCACGGTGCCCACCAGCACGCGGGGCCGAACCGCTCGCCGCGCCGGCGCGTCGCCGGCAACCGCGCCGGTGGTCCGGGGCCGGAAGATGGCAGCGGCAGCGCGGGCGGCGGTGAACACCACGGCGGCGCCGGCAGCCAGCACGAGGAGCGCGGCCCACGTGGCCCCGCCCGCGGGCGCCTGGTACAACAACCAGCCGGCCACAGCCGCTACCGCGAGACCAACGACGGCCTGCACGCTGACGCGGCCGCGCATGGGCACGTGCACCCGTTCGGGAACATCGGCGGGTACGGCCGCCGCAGCCGGGGCCGTCGCCACCGCCGGCGCCTCCGCCTCGTCGGGCTGCGGGCGCGACGCCATGTAGCGGCGCAGGCCCTCCTCGAAGGTGGTCTCCGGCCGCCAACCCAATACGGCGGCGGCCTTGGCGTTGCTGATCTCGGCGCCGGCGTAATCGCCGGGGCGGGCGTCGCCGAACGTGACGTCGAGCGGGCGGCCGAGCACGGCGCTGATGGCCTCCACCAACCCCCGGACCGACACCTGCTCCTCGCCCTCGAGGTTGAACACCTCGTTGGCGCCAGCCGGTTCGAGGGCGAGCACGTGGGCGCGCGCCAGGTCTTCGACGTAGACGTAGTTGCGGTACTGCGAACCGTCGCCGTGCACGGTGATGGGGGTGTTCGCCTCGGCCATGTCGACGAACTTCGAGATCACCAGAGCGGGCCGCATGCCGGGGCCGAAGGGGATGCCGTAGCGCAGGATCGTGAAGTCCTGCCCGTACAGGGCGTGGTAGTCGTGCACGACCATCTCGGCGGCGATCTTCGACGACGTATACAGGTGGGCCGCCTTCGACGCGTCGAACACGGCGGTCTCGTCGAACGGGCCGGGGCCGGTGGCGGCCGTGTACACCCACACCGTGCTGGCCAGGATCGCCCGCTTCACCTCATTGCGCCGGCACGCCTCCCACACCGCGGCGGTACCGGCGACGTTCTTCTCGACGGTACCGACGGGGTCCTTGGCGGCCTGGTCGACGTCGGCCACCGCGGCCAGGTGGAACACGGCGTCGCACCCGGCGGTCGCGCGGGTGAGGCCGTCGACGTCGCGGATGTCGACCTGCTCGTAGGCGAGCCCGGGGTCGGCGGGCGGGCGCACGTCGAGGACGACCACCTCGTGGCCGGCTCTCTGCAGCGCACTGACGACGTGGGCGCCTATGAACCCGGCGCCCCCCGTTACCGCGACCTTCACGACGTGCAGTTTTAGCCGCCCGGGTGGCGCGAACGCCGCTCTTTGCGCCCTGGACATGAGGACAATTCTCATCTGGGCAGGTGAGGAGTAGTGCCGGCAGGCGCTCTAGCGTGGCTGCATGGCCGATACGGGGCCCGGCCCGGCCGGGCCACCCAGCGGTATGGAGGCCGTCGCCACCGCCCCGTTCGACGACGAGATGCTGGCCGGGGTCCTCCCCTACGGCACGGAGCGAACCGTGGCCCGCGGCGACGTGCTCTACCAGGCGGGCGACGAGGCGGCGCCGTTCGTGGTCGTGTTGGAGGGTGAGGCCGAGGTGGTGCGGGCCAGCGAGAGCGACGACGCCATCGTGGCCACCCGCGGCGCCAACGGCTTCCTCGGCGAGCTCAACCTGCTGACCGGGCAACGCCCCTACCTCACGGCCCGCATGGCCACCGACGGCCGGGTACTGGTGATCGAGCCCGACGCGTTCCGACAGCTCATGAGCGCCAAGCCCGACGTGTCCGACATCGTGTTCCGCGCCTTCGTCGCCCGCCGGCAGTTGCTCCGCTCGGGCGAAGGGGCGACCGCCATCCGCATCGTCGGCTCGCGCTACTCGTCGGAGGCGATGGCCTTGCGGGCGTATGCCAACCGGGTGCGGGTGCCGCACACGTGGGTCGATTTGGAGGACGTCGACGACCCCGCGCGGTTCCTGGCCGACATCGACGCCACCGCCGACGACGTGCCCCTGGTCGACACGCCCACGGCCCGTTTGCGGAAGCCCACGCCCGGCGAGTTCGCCCATCACATCGGCCTCACCTACACCGCCGTGCCCGGCTTCCACGCCGACCTGGTGGTGGTCGGGTGCGGGCCCGCGGGCCTGGCCGCCTCCGTGTACGGCGCGTCGGAAGGCCTGGAGACCGTCGCCCTCGACGGCGTCGGCCCGG
>JAFATL010000108.1 GCA_019243975.1 Actinomycetota bacterium
GGGGCCGTCGACGAGGCCGATCGCCACGCCGATCTGGAGGCGGTGTGCGACGGGCGCAGCGATGCGAACGCCTCGCAGCTCCTCGGCATCGACCAGGGCGGATTGGCCTACTGGGTGGCGGCCGTGCGCGAATGCTTCGAGGAAGCCGGGGTGCTGTTGGCCCATGCGGGCGACGGCCACGTGATCTCCTTCGCTGACCCGGCGGTGACCGAGCGATTCCGGCTGCACCGCAAGGCAGTGGACAGCGGCGAGCAGCGCCTCATCGATGTGTGCCGCACCGAGGGCCTACACATCGCGGCCGGGCAGATCCACTACATCAGCCACTGGATCACGCCGCGGGGTGCGCCCCGCCGTTACGACACCCGTTTCTTCGTCGCCGCCGCGCCGTCGGAGCAGGAGCCGCTGCACGACGACAGGGAGACGATCGCCAACCTGTGGGTGCGGCCGTCCGACGCGCTGGAGCGGGAGCGCGCCGGCGAGCTGGAGATGATCTTCCCGACCATCAAGACGCTCGAGGCCATTGCCGGGTTCGACCGCAGCGCCGACCTCATCGACGCCGTCGCCAATGGGTTTCGTGTCATCGGTGACGCACCAGAGTCGTTCGGTGGCTGAGCCTTCGGTGGCTCACCTCGTCCCCGGCGTTCCCACTGAAGTGACGCCGCTCGTGCGTCGCGTGCTCGCCCCCAACCCGGGCGTGTTCACCGGGCCCGGCACCAACACCTACCTGGTGGGTCACCGTGACGTGGCGGTGATCGATCCCGGACCGGATGACGAGTCACACCTCGACGCGGTCGCGGCGGCCGGCGAGGGACGCATCCGCTGGATCGTCACGACCCACACCCATCCCGACCACGCGCCGGGGGCGGCCGGCCTCAAGGCGCGCACGGGCGCTGAGGTGTTCGGCTTCGCCGCGCGCGACGAGTTCGAGCCCGACGTCGCCATCGGCGACGGGCATGTGGTTCGCGGCGCCGACTTCACGCTGCGGGCGGTGCACACGCCCGGGCACGCGTCGAACCACCTTTGTTACGTCCTCGAGGAGGAGGGCGTGCTGTTCTCGGGCGATCACATCATGAGCGGGTCGACCGTCGTGATCACCCCGCCCGACGGCGACATGGCCGTGTACCTCGACTCGTTGGCGCTGGTGCGGGCCCTGCCGATCGTGGGGATCGCGCCCGGGCACGGGTCGTTCATCGACGACCCCGGGGCCAAGATCGACGAGTACGTCGGGCACCGGTTGGGCCGGGAGGAGAAGGTGTTCCGGGCGCTGACGGGCGCCGGCCGCGCCACCATCGACGAGCTGGTGCCGGTGGTCTACGACGACGTCGACGAGGCCCGCCACCCCATCGCCCGCAACTCGCTGTGGGCCCACCTGCGCAAGCTCCACGACGACGGCCGGGCGGTGACCGATGATCCCAACGACGACCACGGAGCGTGGTCGCCAGCGTGACCGCAGCGGTCACCCCCCGCGTAAGCACAGCCGTGCGACGCCGTTTCCCCTCGTAGGTCCATCACGGACAGTTGTCGAAATAATCCCCATGCCCGAACCCGACGCGGCGAGCCGGCCGCAGGTCACGCTGCCTGAGGCAGCCGCGCTCCTGCACCTGCCGGTCGAGGTCGTGGCGTCGCTGGCGGAGGCCGGGTACCTGGAGGCGTCCAAGACGGGCGCCTTCCCGCTGGTCGACCTCAAGGCGTTCCTGGCCCGTAACGCCGACAACGGCTCGGGCAACCTGCTCGACGCCTTCCAGCCGGAGGCCGCCGACCCCCAGGCCCTCCTCGACGCCCTCGACGGCAAGTCGGAGGAGATGGCCCGCCGGGCGTTCGACATCTTCGCCACCGCCTTCCCGGAGGCGACGGGCTGGAGCCTGGCCGAGCAGGCCCGCTTCATCGAGCAGGCCCGGGCCCGCTTCGAGGCGATCCTCGCAGTGACGGGCCAGGGGGCCGAGGTCGACGAGGCGTTGGTGGGCGACCTGCAGGACGTGGGCGCCAGCGCCGCGTGGGAGGGTTCGCCCCTCCCGCAGCTGCTCGTCGTGCTGCGCATCTCGCGTGACCTCGTGGTGCAGACGGCCGTCGAGCTGGCCGAGGAGGGCGGGCGCCACTGGGGTCTGGCGCTCTCGCTGCTGCTGACGCGGGTGCTGCCGGCCATGGACCGGCTCACCGACTCGTTGGCCCAGGGTTACTGGGCCGCCATGATCGGTCGCGAGGAAGAGAGCCGGGCGCGCTACGAGCACGTGGTCGAGCACTCGTCCGACGGCATCTGGGAGGTCGACCTCGAGGGTCGCATCCAGTACGCCAACCCGGCGTTGGCGATCATCCTCGGCCGCCGGCTCGATCAACTCGAAGGGGCGCGGCTGGCCGAAGTGCTCAAGCCCGTCGATGGCGGCGGCTCGCTGTCGCCGTTGATGAGCGTGCCCGACAGCGGCAGCCAGCGACTCGAGCTCACCATCCTGCGGGCCGACGGCGTGCGGCGCGTGCTCGACGTCACGACGATGGCGCGCATCCAGGAAGGCGAGCTCGTCGGCTTCGAAGGCATCGCCCGCGACGTCACCGCCACCCACGACCTCGAGGCCGACAAGAACGAGTTCCTCGCCCTCGTCACCTACGACCTGCGTAACCCGCTCACCACGATCCTCGGCTTGGGCGCGACCCTCGAATCGCATCCGGGCCTGCCCGACGAGCGCATCCGGCGCATGGGCGGATCGATCCGGCGCCACGCCGAGCGCATCTCGCGCCTCGCCGACGACCTCTACGACATCAGCCGCATCGAGGCCAGCGCCCTGTTGCTCACGCGCCGCCCGGTCGAGCTGGCCCAGGTGGTCGACGACGCGCTGGGCACGGTCGCCGACGCCAGCGACGTACGCGTGGTGGTGCCCGAGGGTCTGCACGTCCAGGCCGACCCCCGGCGGCTCGAGCAGGTCGTGGCCAACCTGGTCGAGAACGCGCTCGAGCACGGCGCGCCGCCGGTGCGCGTCGAGCTGGTGGGCAGCGGCAAAGGCCCCGACGCGTCGGTGCAGCTGGTCGTGACCGACGCGGGACCGGGCGTGCACCCGTCGCTCGTGCCCACGCTGTTCTCGCGTGTGCGCACCTTGAGCCGCTCGAATCGTGACCGCTCGCGAGGCACCGGGCTCGGCCTGTCGCTCGTGCGCGGTCTCGTCGAAGCCATGGGCGGGCGCGTCTGGTACGAACCGGGCGAGCCCACCGGCGCGCGTTTCATCGTGACGTTGCCGGTGCCCGGCCGCCGCACCGGCGACGGCCTGCTCGACCTGCCCTGATCGCCTAGGCGCCGGTGGGCCCGAGGGCCGCTTCCACCTGGTCGAGGAGGCGCGCCGTGCAGTCCTTCATCTCGACCAACGGGATCGCATCGGTGACGATGCGCTCGGCCAGTGCCGCGAACGCCTCGGCCACGGTGCTGCTGGCGGCGAGCGCCGCCGGGGCGCCTGCGTCGCCACCGAGGGCAACGGCGGGGTCGATCGGGATGCTGCCGAGCAAGGGGGCGCCGATCTGCTCCGCCAAACGCGCACCGCCGCCTTCGCCGAACAGCGGGTACGACGCGCCGTGCTCGCACGTGAACGCGCTCATGTTCTCGATCACGCCGGCGACGCGCAGGTAGCCCTTACGCGCCATGTCGGCCGCGCGGGCCGCCACCTTCTGGGCCGCCAATGCGGGGGTGGTGACGATCAGCATCTCGGTGCGGGGCAGCATGCGGGCCAAGCCCATCTGCACGTCGCTGGTGCCGGGCGGCATGTCGATCAGCAGGTAGTCGAGGTCGCCGGCGCCCCACCGCACGTCTTCGAGGAAGTGCTGCACGGCGCGGTTGAGCATGAAGCCGCGCCACATGATCGCCTCGTCCTCCTCGGCGCCTTGCATGGCGCCCATCGACACGACCTTCAGCAGGCCGGCGCCGACCTTCTTCTCGATGGGGAGGATCTTCTTGTCTTCGCTGGCCGCCAACTTCTCGCTCTCGACGCCGAGCATGCGCGGGATGGAGTAGCCGCCGATGTCGGCGTCGAGCACGCCGACGGTGAGGCCGCGCGCCGCGAGGGTTGCCGCCAGGTTGGCCGTGATCGACGACTTGCCCACGCCGCCCTTGCCCGAGGCGATGGCGACGACTCGCGCCGTGGGCGGGATGTCGGTCTCGGGGGCGTTGTCCCGGATCTTCCAGCGGGCCCGGGCCATGAGACCCTTCTTCTCGTCGGGCGTCATCTCGCCCATCCGCACCTTGACGTCGTCGACGCCCGGCACGCTGCCGACGCGCAGCTTGATGTCCTTCATGAGCTGGGCCCGCAGGGGACAGCCGGCCGTGGTGAGGGCGATCTCCACCTCGACCCGGCTGCCGTCGATGGTGGTGGCACGCACCATGCCCAGATCGACCACGTTGTCGCCCAGCTCGGGGTCGATCACACCCAGCAAGGCACCCCGGACGGCCTCGGCCGACGGAGGGGGCATGGGGGCCATGGCCTGATTTTACCTGCGCTCGGCCTGTAATATTGGGGCCCGCATGGACCGTCTGCCCGTTTTCAAGGCACTGGGCGACAACTCCCGCTACGCGATCTACCTGGAGTTGGCCCGCTCGCCGGTCCCCCTGTCGACGGCCGAGATCGCCGACACGCTCGACCTGCACCCCAACACGGTGCGCCCCCACCTCGAGCGCATGCGTGACGTGGGTCTGCTCGACGTGGAGACCGACAACCGCGGCGCCGTGGGCCGGCCCCAGCATCGCTACTCGCTGGCCGCCGACGCCCCGTCGCTCGGCCTGGAGCCCTCGTCGCTGCGCCTGTTGGCCCGGCTGCTGGCCGGCGTGGCCGCGGCCGCCGGGGCCGACGCCGAGCAGGCCGCCCAGCTGGGCCGGCCCCAGGGCAAGGCGGCGGCCCTGTCCCGGGCCAAGGGCCGGTCGTGCGTGCAGGCCCTCACCGACGAGCTGGCCGACCTGGGCTTCGACCCGGCGGTGGCCGACGACGGGCCCACCACCACCATCGCCTTCACCCACTGCCCGTTCCGCGAGCTGGCCGAGGCCTTCCCCGACCTGGTGTGCCACCTGCACCGCGGCATCGTCGAGGGATTCGTGGAACAAGCGGGCGGCGCCGACGTTGAAGAGTTCGCCACCTTGGCCGACCGCGACCCGTGCCGGGTCGATCTGGTCGCCAGGTAAACTGATGTTCGAAGAGGAGGCACATCCGTGACCGACACCCAGATCGCCCAGCCCGAGACCGCCTCGACGTTCGCCCTCACCGACGGCGCCGTCGCCAAGGTCGCCGAGCTGATCGCCCAGGAGGGCAACGACGAGCTGGCGCTGCGCGTGGCCGTGCGGCCCGGCGGTTGCTCGGGCTTCAGCTACGAGATGTTCTTCGACACCGACATCGCCTCCGACGACGCCCAGCTGCAGTTCGGCGCCGTCAAGGTTGTGATCGACCCGGCCAGCGGCCCGCTGCTCGTGGGCGCCACCCTCGACTACAAGGACGGTCTGCAGGGCGCCGGCTTCAGCATCAACAACCCCAACGCCCAGCGCACCTGCGGCTGCGGCCAGTCGTTCAGCTGACGCGATCCAACTCGAGGTAGACGGCCGGCAGGTCGACGTCGCCGACGACGGCGCGTCGCTCCTGGAGGTCCTGCGCGACCGGCTGGGCCTGCGCACGGCCAAGGACGGGTGCAGCCCGCAGGGTCAGTGCGGGTGCTGCACGGTGCTGGTCGACGGCGCGCCCCGTGTCGCGTGCGTGACGCCGGCCCGGCGGGTGGCCGGCCGCCGGGTGACCACCATCGACGGGCTCGCCCCCGAGCTGCGCGACGCGTGGGCCGACGCCTTCTGTGCCACCGGCGCCAGCCAGTGCGGGTTCTGCACGCCCGGGATCATCATGCGCTTGTCGGCGCTCGCCGACCCCAAGCCCGAAGCCGTCGATCGGGCCCTGCTCGCCCACCTGTGCCGCTGCACCGGCTGGCGCACGATCGGCGAGGCGGCGGCGGGCGTGGGCGCGGTGCACGCCGATCGCGACCTCGAGCTCGCGTCCCAGCGGGCCACCATCGAGGGAGGCGTGCACCAGCGGGTGGCGCCCGACGTCAGCTTGGGCGCGGGAGGGTTCGCCGACGACACGGCACCTTCCGACGCGCTGGTGGCTGTATCCGACGGGACCGGCGGCTGGGCCGTCGCGGAGACGCTCACCGAGGCGCGCGCCGCGGCCGGCAAGGTGCAGGGTCGTCGCACGACGGTCGCATTGGGTCATCCCCTCGAGGTCCGGCCCGGGGAGTGGGACCTCGCGCTCCGAACGACGTGGGTGGAGCCCGCATATCTCGAGCCCGACGCGTCGTGGTGCGCGCCGGGCGGCGAACCGGTGAGCTCGCTCGCCAACGGCGGCGCGTTCGGCGGCAAGGCCTCGACGGAAGTCGCCGCGGTGGCGCGCCGGCTGGCGGACGAGCACGGGCGTCCGGTGCGCGTGCTGCTGTCGCGTGAAGACACCGTCCGCATGGGCCCGAAGCGGCCGCCCGTCGCCGCGGGCGTGCGCGCCGACGGCACGGGTGTGCTGCGCGTCGTCCGCACGCCCGGCATCGCCGATGCCGTCCGCGCGGTGGCGCCGGGGATCGAGGTGGAGGAGGTCGACGTTGTGGGCCCGCCGACCTCCGCCGCCCTGCGCGCCGCCGGGTGGGCCGAGGCCGCCGTGCTGCAGGCCGCGCTCTCGCGACGCGCGCACGTCACATCGCCGAGCGGCGCCACCGCCGAGGCCGAGTTGAACGACGGCGGCGTGCACGTTCGGGTGCGCTGCGGGCAGGCCCTCGACGAGGTCGTGCTGCGGTCGTACTGCATCGGCGCCGCCCACATGGGCCTGGGGTGGGTGCGATCAGAAGGCATCGCCGTCGACGACGACGGTGTACCCCACGACCTCACCATCCGGTCGTTCGGCATCCTCCGTGCCGTCGACATGCCGCCGGTCGACGTCACTTTCGAGCCGGACGGCGGCCCGCCG
>JAFATL010000131.1 GCA_019243975.1 Actinomycetota bacterium
ACGGGCTCGGGTGCGAGCCCGAGCACGTGCTGGTGTGCTCGACCGGGCTCATCGGGTTCTACCTGCCGATGGCGGCGCTGGAATCGGGCGTGCCCGCGGCAGTGACGCAGTTGGCCGCAGACGGCGGCCCGTCGGCGGCCGAGGCGATCCGCACCACCGACACCCACGCCAAGCAGACGATCGTGAACGGCAACGGTTTTGCCGTGGGCGGCATCGCCAAGGGGGCGGCCATGCTGGCGCCCAACATGGCGACCATGCTCGCCGTCCTCACGACCGACGCCGCCGTCGACAGTGCCGACCTGCAGGCGGCCCTGACCGCCGGCGTGGCCGACTCGTTCAACAGCTTGAGCGTGGACGGGTGCACCTCGACCAACGACACCGTCATCATCCTGGCCAGCGGCATGGCCGGGGCCGTCGACGCCGGCGATTTCCGGGCGGCGGTGGCGCAGGCGTGCGCCGACCTGGCCGGCCAGATGGCGGGTGACGCGGAAGGCGCGACCAAGGTCATCACGGTGAAGGTGGTCGGCGCCGCCAGCGTCGGCGACGCCAAAGCGGCCGCCCGCAAGGTGGCCGAGAGCGAGCTGGTGAAGTGTTCGTTCTACGGCGAAGACCCGTACTGGGGCCGAGTCGTGAGCGAGCTCGGCTCGTCGGGCGCGGCGTTCGATCCTGACAAGGTGCGGGTCTCCTACGGCGACACCGCGGTGTGCGTCGACGGCATCGCGGCCGAGCATGACGAGAAGGCGGTGCGCGCCCACCTGGCCCAGCGCAACGTGTCGCTCACGTGCGACCTGGGCCTGGGGTCGGGGAACGGCGTGATCCTCACCAACGACCTCACCCACGCGTACATCGACGAGAACATGCGCACGTCATGAGCGACGCTGCCACCAAGGCCGCCGTCCTCGTCGAGGCGCTGCCGTACATCCGCCGCTTCCAGGGCAAGGTCGTCGTGGTCAAGTACGGCGGCAACGCCATGGGCGAAGACCTCGCCGGCTTCGCGGGCGACATCGTGCTCATGCGCGCCGTCGGCATGTTGCCGGTGGTCGTGCACGGCGGCGGCCCGCAGATCGGCGACCTCATGAACCGGCTGGGCAAGGTGCCCGAGTTCCGCGACGGTCTCCGCGTCACCGACGCCGAGACGCTCGACATCGCCCGCATGGTGCTGGTCGGCAAGGTCAACCGCGACGTGGTGTCGGCCGTCAACATGCACGGCCCCGTCGCCGTCGGTGTGTCGGGCGAGGACGCCGGCCTCATCACGGCCAGCGCCCGCAACCCCGAGCTGGGCTTCGTCGGCGACGTGTCCGGCATCAACACCACCATCCTCGACCGGTTGCTGGCCGAGGAGCTGATCCCCGTGGTCGCCACCATCGGCACCGACGAGCACGGGCAGGCCTACAACATCAACGCCGACACCGCCGCCGGCGCCATCGCCGAGGCGATCGGCGCCGAGAAGCTCGTGTACCTCACCGACATCGAGGGCCTGCGTCGGCAGGTCGACGATCCCGCCAGCCTGATCTCGTCGATCTCGGTCGCCGACCTGGAACCACTGCTCAAAGACGGCACCATCGGCGAAGGGATGATCCCCAAGGTGGCGTCGTGCGTGCGGGCCGTGCGGGGTGGCGTGGCCCAGGCCCACATCCTCGACGGCCGCCAACCGCACGCCCTGCTCCTCGAGATCTTCACGCCCGAGGGCGTGGGAACGATGGTGACGCCATGACCTCGCACGCCGACGTGCTCATGCACACGTACCCGCCCCCGACCGTCACCTTCGTGCGGGGCCAGGGCACCGAGCTGTTCGACGCCGACGGCAAGCGCTACCTCGACTTCCTGGCCGGCATCGCCGTGGTCGGTCTCGGTCACGCCCATCCGGCCGTGGCCGACGCCGTGAGCGAACAGGCCAGGACGCTGCTGCACGTGTCGAACCTGTTCGGCACAACCGTCGGCCCCGAGGTGGCGGCGACGCTCGACAGCCTCATCGGCACGACGCCTGGCCGCGTGTTCTTCTGCAACTCGGGGGCGGAAGCCAACGAGTGCGCCATCAAGCTCGCGCGCAAGTGGGGCGGTCGCGGCAAGTACGCGGTCGTGAGCGCCTACGGCTCGTTCCACGGCCGCACGCTCTCGACGCTGCACGCCACCGGCCAACCGCAGAAGCACGAACCGTTCCAGCCGTTGCCGGATGGGTTCCGTCACGTGCCGTGGCTCGACGTCGACGCGCTGGCCAACGCCCTCGATCCCACCACCGTCGCGGCGGTCCTGTTGGAGCCGGTGCAGGGAGAAGGCGGCGTGATGCCGGCGACGTCCGAGTACCTCCAAGCGGTGCGCACGCTGTGCGACGAGCGCGGGGCGCTGCTGATGGTGGACGAGGTGCAGACCGGCCTCGGCCGCACCGGCAAGTGGTTCGGGTTCCAGCACTTCGGCATCGAGCCCGACGTGGTCACGATGGCCAAGGCGCTCGGCAACGGCGTGCCCATCGGCGCGTGCTGGGCGCGGGCGGAGGTGGCCGATGCGTTCGAGCCCGGCGACCATGCAACGACCTTCGGCGGGCAGCCGCTCGCCACGTCGGCCGCCCGGGCCACGCTGCGCGTGATGCAGGAGGAGGACGTTCCCGCCCGGGCCGAGGCTGCCGGCGCCCGCCTCACGAAGGCGCTCGAGGCGGTGCCGGGCGTCAGTGCCGTCCGCGGGCTCGGGTTGCTCCTGGCTGCCGAGCTCCAGGCGCCGATCGCCAAGCAGGTGGCGGCCGAGGCGCTGGCCGCCGGCCTGGTCGTCAACGCCGTCACCGAGCAGTCGCTGCGCCTGGCCCCGCCGTTGCTGGTCAGCGACGAGGAGATCGACGAGGCCGTCGGCATCCTCGCCACCGTGCTGGAAGCGCAGCCCGTCGCGCCGGAGGCGCGCACGTGACCGCGCCCCGCCACTTCCTCGAGGTCGACGACCTGGACGCCAACGAGCTGCTGACGGTGCTCGACCTCGCCCGCCTGCCCGACCCACCGCCGGTGCTGGCCGGGAAGGGGGTCGCGCTGTTGTTCGAGAAGCCGTCGGCCCGCACCCGCAACTCGACCGAGGTGGCGGTGTTCGAGCTCGGCGGTCACCCGGTGACGATGCGGGGCGAGGAGGTCGGCATCGATACGCGCGAGACGGCTGAAGATCTCACCCGCACGCTGGCGTGCTTTCACATCGCCATTGCCGCCCGCGTGTTCGACCACGCGCACCTCGAACGCATGGCGGCCGTGTCGTCGGTTCCGGTAGTCAACCTGCTGTCCGACCGCGGTCATCCTTGTCAGGCGCTGGCCGATCTCCTCACACTCCACGACCGGTGGGGGAGCTTCGAAGGTCGAACGCTGGCGTGGGTGGGCGACGGCAACAACGTGTGCCAGTCGCTGATCCGGGCGGCCGCCCTCACCGGCATGCGCGTGCAGGTGGCGACGCCCGACGGCTACGCACCCGACCCGGCTGGTGCCGCCGTGCTGACGCACGACCCGGCCGAGGCGGTCAAGGGTGCCGATGCGGTCTTCACCGACACGTGGGCGTCGATGGGCCAGGAGGACGAGGCGGCGGCGCGTCGCACGGCGTTCGCCGGCTTCACCGTCGACGATGCGCTCATGGCGCAGGCCAAGGCCGACGCCCTGTTCCTGCACTGCCTGCCCGCCCATCGCGGCGAGGAAGTCGTGCCCTCGGTCCTCGACGGCCCGCAGAGCGTGGTGTGGCCGGAGGCCGAGAACCGCTTGCACGCCATTCGGGGGCTGTTCCTCTTCCTGTTCGGGACCGCCTGATGGCCAAGACGCAGCGCCAGCACAAGATCGCCCAGTTGCTCGAGAAGCACGCTGTCACCAGTCAGGCGCAGCTGGTCGAGCTGCTCGCCGGCGACAAGGTCGTGGCGACGCAAGCGACGGTCTCACGTGATCTCGAAGAGCTGGGCGCGGTGAAGGTGCGGGTTCCGGGCGGCGAAACGGTCTACGCCATTCCCGAGCTTCCGACCCAGCAGGTGGCCCCCGAGGACCACCTGCGCCGGGTCATGGGCGACTGGGTGGTGGAGGTGGCGCACTCGCTCAACCTGGTGATCCTGCGCACGCCGCCGGGATCGGCGCACGTGGTGGCGTCGGCGATCGACCGGGCCGGTTTGCCCGACATCGTCGGCACGGTGGCGGGCGACGACACGTTGATGGTGGTGGCCGCCGAGCGGGTGGGCGGGGCCAAGATGGCGAAGAAGCTCTCGGGCCTGGCCGGCCTGTAGCACCCAATCCAGAAACACGGAACGAGAGGAACACAGTGGCGAAGCGGGTGGTGCTGGCGTACAGCGGGGGGTTGGACACCTCGGTGGCAGTGCGGTGGCTGATCGACGAGATGGGCGTGGAGGTCATCGCCTTGGCGGCCGATGTCGGCCAGGGTGGTGGCGAAGACTTCGAAGCGGTGCGCCAGCGGGCGCTGGCGGCCGGCGCCGTCGAGGCCGTCGTCGTCGACTGCAAGGCCGAGTTCGCCCAGGACTACGTGGCCCCGGCCCTGCGCGCCAACGCGCTGTACGAGGGCAAGTACCCGTTGGTGTCGGCGTTGTCGCGTCCCGTCATCGCCCGCCACCTGGTGGCGGCGGCGCGCGAGCACGGCGCCGACGCGGTGGCGCACGGTTGCACCGGCAAGGGCAACGACCAGGTGCGCTTCGAGGTGTCGACGCGTGCGCTTGCACCCGACCTGGAGATCATCGCCCCGGTGCGGTCGTGGGGGATGACCCGGGAGGACGCCATCCTCTACGCCTACGACCACAACATCCCGATCACGGCGACCAAAGAGAAGGTGTACTCCATCGACGACAACCTCTGGGGGCGCGCCATCGAGTGCGGCGAGATGGAGGACCCGTGGGCGATCCCCCCGCCGGGCGTGTGGTCGATGACGGTGCCGACGGCGACCGAGGCCCGTGACGTCGTGGTGGGGTTCGAGGCGGGCGTGCCCGTGAGCATCGACGGTCAAGCGATGCCGTTGCACGAGCTGGTCGTGTCGCTCAACCACACCGTCGGTTCGTACGGGTGGGGGCGCATCGACATGGTCGAGAATCGCCGCGTCGGCATCAAGAGCCGCGAGACGTACGAGTGCCCGGCCGCCCTGGCGCTGATCCTCGCCCACGCCGACCTCGAGTCGCTCACCCTCGAGCGCGATCTCGCGCGCGAGAAGTCGCGCCTCGAGCCGCGCTACGCCGAGCTCATCTACGACGGCCTGTGGTTCTCGCCGTTGAAGCAGGCGCTCGACGCGTTCATCGACGAGAGCCAGCGGTTCGTGACCGGCGACGTCCGCCTGCACCTCGAGCCCGGCTCCTGCCGCGTGGTCAGCCGCCGCAGCGATTCGAGCCTCTACTCCTACGACCTGGCGACCTATGACGCGGCCGACCGGTTCCGTCACGAGGACTCCGCCGGGTTCGTGCGCCTGTGGGGCCTGAGCGTGGCCACGTGGTCGGGGCGCCAGGGCCCGGGTAGCGAGTCGTCATGACCTGGGAACGGCGATGACGCTCTGGCAGGGCCGGTTCGGCGAGGGCCCGTCCGAAG
>JAFATL010000159.1 GCA_019243975.1 Actinomycetota bacterium
GACCACCTGGTTGGTGACAGGTGCGCCCGTGGCGGCGATGCCGACCCGCACGCCTTCGGCCGACGCCATCGCCTGGTAGTTGGCGACACCTCCGGCGGCTGCCGGGCCTTCGACGAGCAACGACGTCGCGCCCACGACCACCGCCGCCACCGCCAAGCCGAGCCGCCCCCGACGCACCGCTCAGCCGCCCTCGCAATGCCGCGTCCCGCCGTCGGGCGAGCGGAACTGCTGCGCAGTCACGACAACCTGCCAGTAACAGACCGGTGGCACCGTCGGTTTCTCGCGGTTGAACTTCAGCGGCGCGGTGAGCCCGCCCAGGTCGTTGCCGTTGAGCGCCCACAGGCCCTCGAGGATGTCGGACGACTTGGGTTGCGCTGACAGGTGGGTGGCCGCGACCTCGAGCAGCTTGGCGGCCGACCAGCCGAGGATCGCCGACCCGGTGAGCTTGGTGCGGGGGGCCCACTGCGCCATCGTGCGCTGGAAGTCGGCGATGGCCGGCGTGGTGTTGAGGAAGAAGGGGAACGTGTAGCTCACGCCCGGCGAGCCCTGCATGTTGGGGTCGGTGGCCACCTCGTCGAGCATCACCGGCTGGGCGATGCCGAACTTCGGGTGGTACCCGATGCTGGCGCACGATCGACCGAACCGCTGGTAGGAGTTGCCGTCGAGGGCGAGGTACAGCAGCTCGACCCCCGCATTGCGCGCCGCCAGGCAGTTGCTGGTGAAGTCGGGCGTCGCCAGCGAGGCCTGGCCGTTGTAGGCCAGCTCCATGCCGTACTTCTGCAGATACCCGGGGGCCTTGCGCGCCGTGTCCTGGCACACCTGCACGCCGTCGCTGCAGGTGACCAGGCCGGCGCGCTTCATCCCCATGGCCTTGGCCGAACGGGCGTAGCTGGCGGAGGTCGCCTCGATGGCCACGTCGCCGGCGATCACCTGGGTGAAGAACATCGAGCTCGTCGTGTACCAGGGGTCGGTGCCGGCGCCACCGACGACGGGCACGCGCTTCTGCTGGAGGTAGTCGACGCTGGCAAAGCCCGAGAACACCGCCGCGTTGTAGACGAATGCCACGACGCCTCGCTGCTCGACGAACTCCTGCACGAGGGCGCGGTGGCGCGATGGGTCCGATCCGTCGTCGGCCACCTCGAGCTTGATCTGGTGGCCGGCGAGACCACCTTTGGCGTTGGTTGCCGCCACCCAGGCGCGCAGCGCGTCGAGGCCGCCCACCACGTTCTGGCCGGGGAGACCGGACCACGTCCCCACGGAGCCGATCACGAGCGGCGCGCACGGCGCCGGGCAGTTGCTCGCGGTGGCGCGCTTGGTCGCCGTCGGCGTCGCGGTGCCGGCGGTGGGCGCCGCTCCCACCGACTGCCCGGTGGCGCCAGCGGTCGAGTCGGACAACTGGTCCGCACCGGACGTGGCGGCGGAGTCGCCACCGGCCGCAGACTCCGCCGCGCCGGCGGACTTCGCCGACGATGCGGACGACAGGCCAGCCGCGGCGCGGATCTGGGCCCGGGACATGTTCGTGCCGCACGCGCCGACCAGCGCCACGACGAGGAGCAGGGCGAGCCGCCTCACCGGCTCGGCTCCAGTTGCCCTTCGAGCGCCCCTGCTTCAGCGTCGGACAGCACCGCCGCCCACTCCATGACGCCGAAGCCGGTCGCGGTACCCATGCGCACGGTGGAGATGGCGTTGTTGTCGTATCGGCGGGGCCCGGAGTGCGGGAGGGTGATCGGCACGTGCACCCCGGTCGTCGCCGAGAGCACCTGGTTGAGCGGCGGCCCGTACGACACCGAGGTGCGGTTGTACGCGCCGATGCCAGGGGCGGGCCCGAAGTAGGCGGCGACGTGGGAGGTGAACGTCACGCCGTCGGGAGTGGCGACGGCGCCGATCCCGAGGGCGCGCCCGCCGGTGGGGATGCCGATGGCGTTGCAGAACACCCGTCCCTCGTCGAGGCACGACGCCGTCCAGAACGCCTTGAAGCCGCGCTGCTCGTGCCGCGCCCCCCACGAGTGATCGCGGACGAACAGCCCGCGGGCCTCTGCGTCGCGAGTACCCACCGACAGCCGCCCGGCCCACGTGCCGCCCTGCTCGTAGTGCTGCTGGTCGCCCATCTGCGGGAACGACGAGTTGCCGCGCATCCCCGCCACGATGTCGGCCAAGCCGGCCGCGAAGTCGACGACGGGCAGCGCGCTCTCCAACGTGACGTCGAAGCCGAACGGCACGTCGCCGCCGTCGCGCACCCCGAAGAAACCCAGGGGGCCCCGTCCGGCCGTGCCTTTGGCATCCAGTCGCAGCCGCCATTCGTGAAACGGCCGCACCACCTCGAAGGTCAGCTCAGGTATCAGCGCACGGGCGTCGAACGGCGCCTCGATGGTGGCCGACGCGAACGCGCCCCCCACCGCCACGGCCACTTGCACGGCCTGCACGCCGAGGTCGGGCACGCGCTGCACGTGGCAGAGCAGCCCGGTTTCGATCGCCGGGCTCCAGCAGATGAAGAAGAGGTTCTCCTGCCAGTGTTCGGCGCCCGCGGGCACCGCGTGCAGCTGCTCGTCGGGGGCGGCGAGCGTCATCCGACCGCCCGCTCGAGCACATCGACGCGGCCCTCGGAGCCGTCGACCAGGAGCAGGTCGCCGGTGTGGATGCGACGGGTGCCGTCGCCGGTACCGATGACGCACGGCACGCCGAGCTCCCGCGCCACGATCGCCCCGTGGCTGGCGGCCGCCCCGATGTCGATCACCAGCGCGTCGGCCAGCGTGAACAGCGGTGCCCAGCTGGGGTCGGTGAACCGGCACACCAGGATCTCTCCGGGCTCGAGCGACTCGCCCGTGGTGGGGTCGAGCACGACTCGCGCCCGTCCCTTGGCCTCGCCGGGCGCGCCGGCCACACCCGTGATCACGTCACCGGTCTGGTCCGATTGACCGTCGAGGTGCACCGGCTCGGGCATGCCCGTGAAGGTGAGCGGAAGCTCGAAGCGGCGGTGCTCGTCACGCCGGGTGCGCCGGAACCGCACGGTCTCCTGCGCGTCGGCGGGGACGGCGCGCAACTCGTCGGCCGTCAGGTAGAACGCGTCGTCGCGGTCGGCCAACCGACCCTGCGCGACCAGACCCGCCCCAATGGCGCGCGTGGCGGCGCGGCCTCCGTCGACGGCCATGAGGAAGGTGGCCTTGCCGATCTCGTTGGTCTGCACGGCACGGGCCGTCGCCTTGAGCAGGAACCGCGCCGACGCGTGCTTCGTCCGCGGCAAGGCGGCGAGCAGCTCGGCCGCGGCCGCGTGGCGGGCGCTGATCGTCGCCGCCTCGCGATCGCGCGGACGGGGCCCGTCGGAACGCCGCGCCATCGCCTCGGCCAGCTGCCGGGGGGCCGCGTCGTCCTCGCGCCACGAGACGCTGGCGACGTTGCCCGCGTTCGGG
>JAFATL010000160.1 GCA_019243975.1 Actinomycetota bacterium
CTTGGTGAGAGCGCTGGCGAACTCGTCGGGGATGCCTTGCGTGATGCCCGTGTGGAACAGGCTCGGCGCGATGGCGAGCGCACGGATGCCGAGGCCACCGAGGTCACGCGCCATCGTCAGCACCATGCCGGCGATGCCCGCCTTGGCCGCCGAGTACGCGACCTGGCCGATCTGACCCTCGAAGGCAGCGATCGACGCGGTGCTGATGATCACGCCCCGCTCGTCGTCCTCTGGCTCGTTCCGCGACATGTGGCTGGCGGCCAAGCGGGCCACGTTGAAGGAACTGATGAGGTTGAGCTCGATGACGCCGCGGAACTCGTCGAGGCCATGGGGCCCTTCCTTGGTGAGCGTGCGCTTGGCGATGCCGCCGCCGGCCGTGTTCACCGAGACGTGCAGTGCACCTCCGAGCGCGTCGACGGCCGCGTCGATCGCCGCCTCGGTGGCCGCGCCGTCCGTCACGTCACACGGGTGGAACGTGCCGCCGAGCGAGTCGGCCACTTCGGCGCCCGCCGACTGCGGCCGGTCCAGGATCGCCACCGACGCACCGCGCTCGGCCAGCATCTGCGCAGACGCCCGGGCCATGCCCGACGCTCCGCCGACAACGATCGCCTTCTTCCCCTTGATGTCCATAGCTCGTCAACTTACGGGCGGGACAGCCGCGGCCGCACGTCCGGCGATCAGGGGCAGGTCGAGGTAGGTGCGGATGCCGGGCTCGGCCCGGCAGACATACGGCACCGCGTTGACGCAGTGGTTGGCCGTGGCGACGATGCCACGATTGCGGGCCAGACCCTCGGCAATGGAGTCGGGGTGCAGACCGTGGAACGTCAGGCGCACCGGCGGGTCGCCCGTGACCTCCACCTCGAACCGCTCCCCCTCCGGGCCGAACTGCCACGGGGGGTCGAGGTCGTCGTCGCCCATGAACCAGTTCACCGCCGCCGTCATGACGGGCACGCCACCGGCGATCGCCTCCCAACGGAAGCGTTGGGCGGCGACGAGCCCGGGCTCGATGGTGCCGATGGGCGACTCGATCGGCGCGGTTGCCACCGCCACCTCGTGGGTTGTGCGCAGCTCAGGCTCCACGTCGAAGCCGAGCACGTCGGCGACCATGCGCACGGCCTGGCCGAAACCCACGCCGAGGGCTGCCGTCATGATGCTGGTGCGGGCCTGTTCGGGTGTGGCGCCGAACAGCATGATGTCGCGCACGACGTCGGGCGCGTCGTAGGTGCGGATGTCGGAGAACTCCTCGGCCCGCACGTGCGTGATGTTGTGCGACAGCGCCGACACCGTGAGCGGGAAGCGTTCGGTGATGCCACCTGGGTGGATGCCGGTCCCGTGAAGGACGGCACCGCCTTCGCGGCACGCGTCCTCGAGGTCGGTTACCTCAGCGGCCTTCGGGTACACCCAGCCGACCGGGGTCACCACGCTCTTGCCGGCGCGCAGGATGCGGGCGACCACCCCGGCGTCACCCAACAGCGGCGCGTAGACGACGCAGTCGGCGTCGATGGCCAACGCCTCGTCGACGTCGCTCGTCGCCGTCACCCCGATCGGCTCGCGCCCGATCAGCTCGCCGACGTCGCGTCCGTGCTTGGACGCGCTGTGCACCCAGCACCCCACCAGCTCCAACTCGGGGTGGTCGAGCACCGCTTCGATGGCGGCCTTCCCCACGCCGCCCGTCGCCCACTGGATCACGCGGTACCTGTCCGTCATGGGCCGAACCGTAGGCGGCCGACGACGGGAAGGATCAGCGAATCGAAGGGAGCACGAGATCGACGATGCGCTCGGGCAGGTCGTCGTCGAACGGCAGGTTGTAGACGGCGTGGTGCCAGATGTACGCCGGCCCCGCCTCGGCGATGAGTTCGATATCGGCGTCGGCGGCGAGGTCGCCGCGCTCGCGGGCGGACTGGAGCAGGTGCCGCATGTGCTCGCGCTTCTTGCCGACGACCGATCGGTCGAACGCCTCGGCCAGGTCGGGGTTGCTGACCCGCTCGGCGTAGAAGCGCACGAGCAGGCCGCCGTGTTTGCCGCGCAGATAGCCGAGGAGTGTCCGCATCATCTCGACGAGGTCGGCGCGCAGGTCGCCGGTGTCGGGCAGGTGGTCCTCGATGTGCGCACCCGACCGAACGGCCTCCACGACCAGGTCGGCCTTGCTGGCGAAGCGCCGGTACACGGTCGCCTTGGCCACGCCCGCCCGCGCCGCCACGCCCTCGATGCTGACGCCCGGGTAGCCACCCGCCTCGAACGCCTCGAGGGTCGCCCGCAGGATGGCGGCGTCGCACGCCGGATCGCGCGGCCGGCCGGCCTGGCGGCGGGCTTCGATGGCGGCGTCGGACAAGGTGGTCATGCCACGGCGCCGACCGGCACGCGCTCCTCCTCGGCGCTGTCCTTCGTCGCGGCCGCACGCGTGGCCACTGCCGGTTCCTCGTCACGGGCCCGAGCGGGAAGGAACAACGCCACGCCGAT
>JAFATL010000359.1 GCA_019243975.1 Actinomycetota bacterium
CTGACGCCGCCGTGGAAGCCGGCGTCGTAGGCGAAGAAGCCGGCGAGGAGGGTGCCATCGCCGGTGAACACCTTCACGTGGGGGCCACCACCGGGACCGGCGCCGGTGATGATCTCGCGGCCGGGGGAGTTCGGATTGACGTCGCCAACGGCCACCGAGACGCCGCCCTGGAACCCCGGGCCGTATGCGAGGAACTGGCGGAGGAACCCGCCCGTGGCCGAGAAGACATCGACGACGGGTGGGCTGAAGCCCTGGCCGGTACCGACGATGATCTCGTCGCCCGGGCTATTCGGGTCGACGTCACCGCGCGCGACCGATGCCGCGCCGGTGTAGGCCGGTCCGAATGGTGCGAGCGCCGCGCCGGCGAGCGTGCCGTCGGCTGCGACGGTGCGGACGTTGCCGTTGAGGCCCGGACCGGCACCCACGGTGATGAGTCGCGGCGGAGCCGCCGGAGGTGCGGTCGTCGAGGTCGTTGTCGACACGACCGTGGTGGTCGTGGTTGGCGGTGGGGCTGTCGTTGTAGTGGTGGAGGCGGTAGTAGTAGTCGTCGTGGGCGGCGGTGGCGCCGTTGTAGGTGGAGGCGGCGCGGTCGTAGTCGTTGTCGTGGTGGGCGGGGGCGGTGGCGCGGTCACCGTGAAGGAGGGCGACGTCGCCAGCCGCGTCGACGATGAGCCCGAGAACAGCCGCAGCTCGTACGTTGAGGTGGGCGGGGCTCCTGACGGGATGAGTATCGGCATCGATCCGGCCGCTTGGCCTCCCGTACCGGCCGTGGTGACCGGGCTGTTGTCAGCGACGCCCGGGCTGCTGTACACGCCGATGATGTCGCCCGGTGCCGGCGAGGGGATGCCCGACCAGCTGGCCGTGAGAGAGGTCCCCGCCTGGACCGACGACGGTGAGGCCGCGACCGCGGTCACCGAGAAGGGCGCCGACGTTGCCAGTCGCGCCGAGGAGGTGCCCGAGAAGAAGCGAAGCTCGTAGCTCGTGCCGGGCGGCGTGTTGGCCGGGATCGGGATCGTCATCGAGCCGGACGCGCTGCCGTCGGTCACCTTTTGGGCCACCGTCGGACCGTTGTCGGCTTCCGCCGAGAACGAGAAGACGCCCACCCAGTCGCTCGGGCTGGGCGAGGGGATCGCCGACCACGTAGCGGTGAGCGAGGTGCCGACCGGTACCGGGTTCGGCGACTCCGAAACTGCGGGAGCGGTGCTGACGGACGTGGACGCGGCGGGGCTGGTGTGGCCGGCGCCGTCGACCGCCACGACCGTGTAGTTGTTGGTGTTGTTGGACGGCGCGCTGGAGTCGGTGAACGCGGTCGCCATAGTGGTTCCGATTGGTGTTCCGCCCCTTGAGATCGTGTAGCAGGCCACACCATCAGTGGCGTCGCTGGCCGCGCCCCAGCTGAGGTTGACGCTCGTCGCGCTGGTGGCCGAGCCGCGCAGGTTGACGGGGGCAGTGGGAGCGTCGTTGTCGACGGTTCCCTCGAGAGCGCGGTCATAGGACGCCATCCCTGTCGGGTTGAGCACGGGATTCGAGCTGTAGTTGTCCGGCAGCTCGACGGCGCCGGCCCCCTGGCTTACTGCGAAGGCGAGGGTGTTGCACACGCTGCCGACGCGGGCCGGGGCGGCCGTCTGGAAGTAGATCGGTGCCCCTTTGGCGGCGATCTTGTTGTACATCGGGGGATAGTTCGGGCCCTGCGAGATGCTCGGGTCGCTGACGTCGCGGATCGAGTTGTTGCCGAGCACGCACCGGCTCCCGAGCTGGGTACGGCAGTAGTCGATCATCGTCTCGGTCCAGTTCTCGTCGACCGCGGTGCTGCCGTCGGAGTTGATCTGGGTGTACGGGTTGAACGCCTCGCTGCTGTTGGTGTGGGCCCACACGTTGTGCTCGTCGGTCTCCTGCTGGTGACACGTGTGGTCCGCGGCCGTGGTGAAGCCGGCCGCGATGAGGTTGTTGACGGTGAACGAGTCGCCCGTGTTGCGCAGGAACGGCTCGGCGCTGCCCAAGGTGCAGCGGGCGATCACCACGTCGCGTATCTCGGGGACGGCGTCGTACTTGGCGGCGAGCTTGTTCTCGAGATCCGTGTAGGCCACCGCGAAGTTGGCGGTCCAGAACCGGCCGACGGTGATCTGGGTCTGCCCGTCGGTGTCGTGCACGGCGACCGGAGCGCCGTCGAGTGACTTGGCCCAATCGGGGGCGTCCTCGCCGGCGCGAATCCGCAGCTTGAGCACGATGTGCGGCTGGGTGTCGCGTTTCTGGGCATTGAGCTGGCGCAGGGCCAGGATCTGCTGGTCGATGGCGTTGTTGGTGGCGATGGCGCCGCCGTTGGTGGGCTGAAGGTCGGCCCACCGGACCTGCAGGACCGCACCGTTCACGACCGGTTGCCACGCGGTGGGCGCCACGCTGTTGCGGTCGGCGACGCCGCGGACCGGATCCTTCACCGGCGCCGGCACACTGGCGTTGTTGACGCTGAAGTTGGCCGCATCGAGGTTGAACGCGTGCGACGACGGGCCGCTGCTTCCCTGCGACAGATACGTCGAGCCACCGGCGACGTAGGTGATGCGGTTGCCCGCGCCGTCGGTGACGTCGATGTAGTCGAGCCGGTACAGCCCGCTGGGCCAGTCGGAGCCGACGGTCATCGTGGCGGGGCCCGACGCCGCGCCGGTGGCGGGGCGATCGGTGCCCTGCGGATCGGTGAAGTGGAAGACCACGGCCGCCACACCCGACGCGTCATCCGTCGCGGTGTAAGAAATGGTGACGTTGCTGCCTGGGGTGATCGGCGACGCACTGGTGCGCGAGAAGCTCTGCAGCGTCGGCGCCGTCGTATCGCCCGGCGCGCCGCCTCCTTGCACGGCGAACGGCGACGATGTGGCCAAGCGGGTGGTGCTGTCATTGCTGAACAAGCGCAACTCGTAGGTCGACCCGCGTGGTGTGCCACTGGGGACAGTCATCGGGATCTGGCCCGAGGCTGCACCGGAGGTGTACTTGCGCACGATGGGCGGAGCGTCGTCGGGAGCCGACGAGGAATCGAACATCCCGATCCAATCCTTCTGGGTGGGCGACGCGATGCCCGACCACGTCGCGGTCAGCTGCGCGCCGGGCGCCACCGGATTGGGCGACCCTGACACGACAGGATTGGTAACGGTGAACGCCAACGAGGTGGCCAGGCGGTTGGTGCTGTTGTTGGAGTAGAGCCGCAGCTCATACGTCGACCCCGCTGCCGTCCCAGCCGGGATCGGTATCTGCACGGACCCGGACGCGGTCCCGGTCGTGTTGGATCGTGCGATCGGCGTGGTCGTGTCGGCGGCCGAGGCGTTCGGGAAGACCCCGATCCAGTCGCCGGCGGTCGGGCTGGCGATGCCGTTCCATGTGGCGGTGATCGGCTGGCCGGCGTTGACGGGGTTTGGGGCTTCGGAGACGAAGGGCGCCACGTTGAGCTGCCAGCCCATGTCCTTGAACATCCCGAGCATGAGGGGACCGGGGTCGTGATACGAGCTGCCTCGCGCCATCACCGGCCGCATCAGGCCGTTGGCGCTGCCGTCGGGATAGAAGTTCGTTCCGCTGCTCGGCGCCCCGAGCACGCCCCGCTGGTCGAAGTGGCCGTAGCTGCTGCCCGGGCTCCAAGACGGCGGGGTGAAAAGGTGTCCGGGCCCGCCGGCGGCCGTCGTCTGGACTCCCGAGAACACGATGCCCTGGTCAGTCGTGAGGGCGGTGCCGAGAGCAGCAGAGGGGTTGGGGAACGCTGTGGTGTCGAGCAGTCGCTTGTTGCCCGAGCCGGTGAAGGCGAAGTCGTCCCACACGGTCGGGAAGCTGTAGGACCCCTGGCCCGAGCCATCCACCGTCATCAAGCTGATGCCGAACCCCAGGCCGTGGCCGAGCTCGTGCATGACCACGCTCTCGAAGTCGCTTTGGCTCGACGAGGGCCGGCCGTCGAGCCCGAAGTACCAGGTCGGCATGATGTTGGCGTTGTCGTTGAACTGGGCCTGGATGTCGCAGCTGCAGCCGTTGGCCGGGTTGGGGTCCTGCTCGCTGCCCGACAGGGCGTTGGCCAAGGGCAGCGGATAGAGCACGTTGCGGTCGGGCTGGTTGGGGAACGACTGGATGAACGAAGAGGGCCCCGCGCTTCCCAGCAAGGACCCGCTCGAGGTAAAGCCCAGGTCGGTGAAGCTCGCCTGGACGCGGATGGGCACCGTCGACTTCACCCGCTGCGCCCACACGTCGACGGCGGCCTGGAACGCGGCGCGGGCCTCGCCGTTGGCCTGGAAGCCCGCGTCGTAACTCACGACGAAAGTGGCGCCCGGGGTCATGGCGTACGGCTGACCGTCCGGCGTTACGGGCGATGGCGACGTGCGGGCTGCCGGCTGCGGCGTTCGTGCGGGCGGACCGGCGCGCACCACTTGGTTGGCAGGTGCGGACACCGGCGGGCTGGCCCCGTTC
>JAFATL010000557.1 GCA_019243975.1 Actinomycetota bacterium
ATCAAGGCCAACGTCCCGTCGCGGCTCGCGTTCGCGGTGTCGTCGCTCGCCGACAGCCGCGTCATCCTCGACCAGCCCGGCGCCGAGCGCCTGATCGGCAAGGGCGACATGCTGCTGCTCACGGCCAGCTCGAGCGTGGCTCGCCGCATACAGGGCGCCTGGGTGGGCGAGGACGAGGTGCGCAAGGTCGTGGCTCACTGGCGCCGCCAGGCCGAGCCGCAGTACGTGGCCGGCGTCGAGGGCGAGGACGGGCCCGGCGGCGGCGGTGGCGGGTTCAACGACGACGATGACGACGAGATGCTCGAAGCGGCCATGGAGCTGGTGGTCCGCTCGCAACTGGGCTCGACGTCGATGCTGCAGCGCAAGCTGCGCGTGGGCTTCGCCCGCGCCGGCCGGCTCATGGACCTGCTCGAGCAGCGCGGCGTCGTCGGCCCGTCGGAGGGATCGAAGGCCAGGGCCGTCCTCATGACGCCCGAGGAGTACGACGCGAGGGCGCCGGCGGGCTGAGCCGGGACGCGAAAAGAGGCGCCCTCGCCGTTGAGGGCGCCCCTTTCGTAATGCGTTGTTGCTTTTGTCGGCGCTCGCGGCCCGTGGGTTAAGCGGCCCGAGCGTGATGCAGATGGCGCACTGCCGGCTCTTCGCCCTCCGACGACCCGAGCCAGCGGAACATCGCCCGCCAGGCGGTGGTCGTACCGGCGACCATCAGACCGGTCACCCAGGCGCCCATCCAGGCGTGCCTGAGGCCGACGTGGTACCCGGCGAAGATCGAGTAGTCCATGAAGACGGTGCCGGCTACCGCCAACACCATCGTGGCCAGGGTGTGCACCTTGGTGAGGCCCGGGATCAGATCTTCGAGCAGGTCGACGATCTTGAACAGGGCGAGCCCCAAGAAGATGGTGATGAGGAAGTCGTGCATCTGTGTGTTGCCTCCTGACGGGAGGTCGTGGTGTCCCGTCAACTACTTCGACCGGCATCGCGGCAAGTAGGTAACACCTCGGCGGAGGCGAGTAAGTACGTTGGCGCCCGTGCGCGCCCGTGCTCCTGCTTCTTCAGCCAACCTCGGCCCAGGCTTCGACACGCTCGCGCTTGCGCTCGGTCTGTACGTCGAGGTCGACGTCGCGCCGGCCGAGCACCTCACGGTACGAGCCGAGGGCGAGGGCTCCGAACTTCCCGCCGACAGCTCGCACCTGGCAGCCCGCGTGGCCATCTCGGTGGCAGGCCACGATCACCTGGCGATCACCGTCCGTTCATCCATTCCCGTGGCGCGCGGGCTGGGATCGTCGGCAGCTCTCGCCGTTGCTGCCGCCGCAGCCGCAGGCGCGTCCGATCCGCTGGCGGTGGCGGCTGCCATCGACGGCCACCCCGAGAACGCAGCCGCATCGGTGCTGGGCGGCCTCGTCTCGGCGGCGATGGTCAACGACCGGCCCTTGGCTGCACGCCTGCCGCTCGATCCCGAACTGCGCTTCGTGCTGCTCGTTCCCTCACGCCCGCTCGCCACCGCACGCGCCAGGCAGGCGTTGCCTGCGCAGGTTCCGCACAGCGACGCGTCGTTCAACCTCGGACGCATGGGGCTGCTCATCGCCGGCCTTGCCGACCGCCGCCTGCTCGTGCACGAGGCCACCGACGACCGGCTGCACCAAGCGGCGCGCGCGCCGCTGTTCCCCGAGTCGTCGCACTTGCTGGTCGGTCTCATCGACGCCGGCGCGCTCGCCGCGTGCTGGTCGGGCGCGGGGCCGAGCCTGCTCGCGGTGTGCACCGCCGACAGCGGCCCACGCCTGCGCGCCGCGGGCGATGCCCTCCTCAAGGCGGCCGGCGTGCCGGGGTCGAGCCTGCTGCTCGAGGCCGATACGCAGGGCCTTTTGGTCGGGGATCCCCCTGTAGAGCCGTAGGATGGGTGAAACTGACCGGCAACCCAAACGGGAGGAAGGTCATGGCCACCTACGAGGGCTACTGCGTCAAGTGCCGCGAGAAGCGGGAATTCGAGGGTCAGGAAGTGGAAATGGGCAATGGCCGGCGGGCCGCCCAGGGCCCTTGCCCCGTGTGCGGGACGAAGATGAACCGCATTCTGGGCAAGGCAAAGGTCTGATCCTCCTCCTTTCCCCCTAAACCGGTCCGTTCTGCGCGAACCGGTCAAGCGGATACGCCCCCTACCGGGCGATAGCGTCAACGGCCGTGCCTACCGTGCCGTCGCGCGACCTGGAGGCGGTTCCCAATCCCCACCCGGGGCGTGACTACGAGGTGCGGTGCGAGACGCCCGAGTTCACGTGCGTCTGCCCGCTCACGGGTCAGCCCGACTTCGCCACGGTCCGGATCGCCTACGTGCCGGACCGGTCGATCGTCGAGCTCAAGTCCCTGAAGCTGTACCTCTGGAGCTACCGGGACGAGGGGGCATTCCACGAGGACGTCACCAACCGCATCCTCGACGATCTCGTCGCGGCCATCGGCCCCCGGCGCATGACGGTCACCACCGACTGGCTCGTGCGCGGCGGCATACACACGATCGTGGAGGCCAGCCACCCATGAGCCCGGTTCTCGACGACAAGCACGACTTCGCCCATCCGGTCGAGGGCGACACGGCCTGGAGCGAGTCGTACTACTTCAACGCCTACGACCCCGAGTCCGACAGCGGGCTGTTCACGCGCATCGGCGTGCGCCCGAACGAAGGGACGATGGACGTCGGGCTTTCCGTGTGGTTGCCCGGCGGCGGCCTGGCCAACCTGCGGTGGGTGCGCGAGCAGCACGAGATGACCGACGACGATCTCGTGGTCGGTCCGGTGCGCTACGAGCGGCTGGCGCCGATGAAGAAGTGGCGACTCACGGCGAACGGTGACAGTGACGCCGGGCCGCTGGCGATGGACCTCACCTTCGACGCGCTCACGCCGCCGATCGGCGGCGACGGCCAGGGCAAGTCGGGCGAGGGCGCCAGCGCCCAGACCGGGCAGACCGTCGGCAAAGGGCACCTCGAGCAGGCGGGCCGGTGGGCGGGATGGATCGAGGCCAACGGGCAGCGCTCGGTGTTCGGCCCCGAGGCGCGCGGCAACCGCGACAAGTCGTGGGGACCGCGCCGCTGGGGCGGCCCGAGGATGTGGCGCTGGTTCTCGATCAACATCGACGACGACACCCACTTCGGCGGTATCCGCATCGGCACCGACGCCGGCGACCTACATCGCGGGTGGGTGTGGCGCGACGGCAGGCACGCCAGCATTCGCGAGTGGGACGTGCGTAGTTCGCTCGAGGACGACGGCGTGACCCATCGCACCACCGATGTGCGGGCCACCGACGCCAACGGCGACGTGCACGAGCTGCACGCCGACGTGCTGCGCGTCGAGCCGGGCCCCCGCGGCATCCGCCCCGGCGCCACCATCGTCAAC
>JAFATL010000577.1 GCA_019243975.1 Actinomycetota bacterium
GACCGGTGTGCCCGTTGCCATCGTGCGCGGCGTCGACCCGTCGTGGCTACGTGAGGGCTCGGTCGCCGGCGAGATCATCCGCCCGCCGGCCGAGGACCTGTTCCGCTAAGCGTCCGACTGCTGCGCGCGGAACCAGTCGAGGACGGCGCCGGTGCCCTCGCTGAGTGTCGTCCAAGGCTTCCATCCCAAATGGATGGCAGCCCGGCCGGGATCGAGCGCGGACCGAAGGAGCTCCCCGGCCCGCGCCGGCGCGGACAGGGCGGGCTCGCTGACACCGGCGACGCCCGCCATCGTCACGTACAAGTGGTTGACCGACGTCTCAGCGCCGGTGCCGATGTTGAGCACCAACCCGCCTCCCTTGGTGGCGGCGCGGGCGAAGGCGTCGACGACGTCGTCGACGTACACGAAGTCGCGCGTCTGTTTGCCGTCGCCGAAGATCGTGCACGGCTCTCCGGCCAACAGCTTCCCGGCGAAGATGGCGACGACGCCCGCCTCGCCGTGCGGGTCCTGGCGCGGCCCGTAGACGTTGGCCAACGCCAGCGAGGTGAACTCCATGGCGTACAGCTCGCGGTAGGCGACGAGGTAGTCGGTCACCGCCTTCTTGGCGACGCCGTAGGGCGACAGGGGCTGCTGGGGATGCGACTCCTTGATCGGCAGCGCCGACGGCGGCGGGTCGCCGTAGATGGTGCCGCCGCTCGACGCGAACACCACCTTCTGCGCCCCGCCCTGGCGCGCCCCCTCGATCACGTTGAGGCTGCCGACCACGTTGATCTCGGCGTCGTAGCCGGGCCGGGCCACCGACACCCGCACGTCGGCTTGGGCGGCGAGGTGGAACACCACCTCGGCGTGGCGCCGGGCGATGACGTCGATGACGTCCTCGCTGCGGATGTCGATCTGGTGGAACGTCACCCGGTCCCGCTGCGTGCGGGCGTCGGCCAGGTTGGCCAGGTTGCCGGTGGACAGGTCGTCGATCACGTCGACGGAGTGCCCCTCGGCCAGCAGCCGGTCGACGAGGGTCGAACCGATGAAGCCCGCCCCTCCCGTCACCAGCGTGCGCACAGCTGCCTTCTTAGCCGACCGTCGGCCGCAGCTCAGCCGACCTCGACGATGGCGTCGGTGTCGACGATGCGGCGCGCCAGCGAAGCCCCGGGCTCCACCACTGCCCCCGCCAGCACCACCGACTCGGCCACGCGCGCGCCCGCACCCACGCACGCACCCGGGCCGATCACCGAATCGGTGACGACCGCGCTCGGGTCGATGACCGCACCCGCACCGACCAGGACCGGGTCGCCCTTGAGGTCGAGGTTGGCCCGCAGGTAGGTCGGCGGTGTCCCCGCGTCGACCCAGTAACCCTCCGACGCCATCGCATACAGCGCGCCTTCGCCGACGAGGGAAGGGAACGTCTCCCGCTCGATCGACACGGCCCGGCCCTCGGGGATGGCCTCGATCACCGACGGCTCGAGCACGTACGTGCCCGCGTTGATCAGGTTGGTGGGGGCCTCGTCCTTGGGCGGCTTCTCCACGAACGCCTCCACCCGCCCGTCCTCGAAGGTCGGCACCACCCCGAAGGCGGAGGGATCGTCGACGGGCGTGAGGCTGATGGTCGCCTGCCCGCCCCGCGCCCGATGGAACGCAACCAGGGCGCCGATGTCGAGATCGGTCAGCACGTCGCCGTTGACGACGATGAACGTGTCGTCGATCTCGGCGAAGCGGGCTGCGAACCCGATGCCACCCGCGGTTCCCATCGGCTCGGGCTCGACCGCGTAGGTGATCGACACGCCTGCGCAGTGACCGTCCGGGTAGGCGGTGTGGAACGCGTCCGGGCGATACCCCATCGACAGCACGACGTGGTCGACGTCGTGCGCGGCGAGGTGGGCGACGACCCGCTCGATCATCGGCACGTTGGCCACCGGCAGGAGCTGCTTCGGTGTCTTGTAGGTGAGCGGCCTCAGCCGTGTGCCCTCGCCTCCGACGAGGACGACGGCCCTCACGGCGCAGACGTGGGCGGCGACGTCGTGGGCGACGCGGGTGCGGCGGGTGATGCGGTCGTGGGCACACCGCCGGAGGCGGTCGTCGGGGTGGCGCCGGGTGCCGTGGTGGGCGGCGTGGCGCCCGGCGCCGTGGAGGTCGACGTGTTCTCGGGGATGTTGGCCGCGTCGGGCAGCGTGGCCTTTGACGCCGGCTGCTTGAGGTTGTCGCCGCCATCGGTCACGAAGCCGAGGGCGAGCAGGCGGTCGTTCTTGATCAGGATCTTGTTGGGATCTCCGCTGACGATCTTGCCCTTGTTGTCACCGGGGTCCCAGATCTTGGCGACGACCTTGCCCGGCTTGCCGTCGGGGCACTTGTCGCCGTTGCGGTAGGTCTTGTCGCCGGGGTAGGTGATCGACGTCTTGGTGAGCTTGAAGCCGGGCTCGCCCGACACGAAGCGGCCGAGGGTGGCGTGCTTGCCGGTGTCGAGGCTGTTCTGCGGCTCGACGTGGATCAGGCCATCGGTGTGGGTGTGGATGCCGATGAGCGTGGTGGGCTGCTGCAAGTTCGGCTTCACCGTGCCGCATATGTCGATCGAGTACGCGGTGTGCCAATGGTCCTTCACCGTGGGGGGCTCGGCCGCCGCCTTGTTGACGTTGGAGCGGCTCACGACGATCAGCAACGTGCCCACGACGACGACGAGGAACAGGCTGGAGTACCAGCCCCAGGGAGTGCGCCCCCGCGCCGTGCGACCCCCGCCCGTGCTGGCTGCACGGGACACCTTCTTGCTGCTGCTCGCCTTACCCATAGCTCGACGACGTTAGCGGACCCGGCGACCCTCGATGGCTCGCCGGGCCACCTCGGAAGCGGCCCGGACGGCCACTCCCAGGCCCACGACGGGCGCCAGCAGGCGGTGGCTGGGCGTCGTCGAGCGCCACCAGAACCGCAGCATCGAGCGGTGATGGGCGACCACCATCCGGTAGGGCGTCCTGGCCGTCGAGACCCCCTGCACGTGCATGAGGCCGACGGTTGGCTCGTAGGCGGCGTACCAACCGGCCCGGCCGAGGCGCCAGCACAGGTCGACGTCCTCGAGGTACATGAAGTACGCCTCGTCGAACCCGCCCACCGCGTCGAACGCCGTGCGGCGGACGAGGAAGCCCGCACCCGACACCCAGTCGACCCGGCGGGCCTCCCGGTGGTCCCAGTCGAGCATGCGGTAGCGACGGGTGAAGCGGTTGTTGGGCACCAGGTCGACGAGGAACGCGTGGCCGATGGCGTCGCCCAGCTTGGGGAACTCGCGCACCGACGGGTAGAGGGTGCCGTCCTCGTTGTCGAGCCGGGGCCCGACGATGCCGAGTTGGGCGTCGCGCTCGAGGGCGGCCACCAGACCCTTCACCAGGCCCGGCTCGGCGACGGTGTCGGCGTTGAGCACGAGCGCGTACGGCGCCGTCGTCGTGGCGACGCCCCGGTTGGCCGCGCCGCCGTACCCGACGTTGCGGGGCAGGCGCACGAGCTGCACCGCGGAGTCGGCCTCGGCGAGGGTGTCGAGCGACCCGTCGACCGACGCGTTGTCGACGACCACGATCGTCTCGACACCTTCGCCCCGGAGACTGCGCACGCAGTCGGTCAGGTAGTGGCCTGCGTTGTAGTTGACGACGACGGCGGCGACGTCGTGTGCCGCGTCGCTCAAGTCCCCAGGAGCTCGGCGAAGTACGACGCGGTGCGGGCCAGGCCCTCGCGGAGCGGGATCTCGGGCTGCCAGCCCAGCACCTTCTTGGCCAGTGTGATGTCGGGGCGGCGGCGGGCCGGGTCGTCGGCGGGCAACGGTTCGAACACGATCTCGGACGACGAGTTGGTGAGCTCGACCGCCAGTTGGGCCAGCTCGAGGATCGTGTACTCGTCGGGATTGCCGATGTTCATCGGCCCGACGTGGTCGGAGTCGAGCAGGGCGAGGAAGCCGCGCACCTCGTCGTCCATGAAGCAGAAGCTGCGCGTCTGGCTGCCGTCGCCGTACACCGTGATGGGCTTGCCCTGCAGCGCTTGCACGACGAAGTTCGACACGGCGCGGCCGTCGTCGGGGCGCATGCGCACGCCGTAGGTGTTGAAGATCCGCACGATTCGCACGTCGACGCCGTGGTAGCGGTGGTACGCCATCGTCATCGACTCGGCAAACCGCTTCGCCTCGTCGTACACGCCCCGGATGCCGATCGTGTTGACGTGGCCCCAGTACGACTCCGGCTGCGGGTGGATCTCAGGGTCGCCGTAGACCTCGCTGGTGGACGCGAGGAAGAACTTGGCGCCCTTCTCCTTGGCCAAGCCCAGCAGGTTGTGGCTGCCCAGGCTGCCGACCTTGAGAATCTGGATCGGGATGCGCTCGAAGTCGGCGGGCGAAGCCGGGCTGGCGAAGTGCATCACCGCGTCGACGTCGCCGGGAACGTGCACGAACTTGCTCACATCGTGCTTGACGAACGTGAAGCCGTCGCGCCCGAACAGGTGGTTGATGTTGTCGAGCCGGCCGGTCAACAGGTTGTCGATGGCGACGACCTCGTCGCCCCGCGCCAGCAGGTAGTCGCAGATGTGCGAGCCGAGGAACCCGGCCCCGCCGGTGACGACTACCCGCATGTCGCCAACCTCACGAGCGACCCACGCCCTCGTAGGTGAAGCCCTGGCGGCGCAGGGCGGCGGGGTCGAGCAGGTTGCGGGCATCGACGATCACGGGCCGGGCCAGCGCGTCGCGCACCTTGCCGAAGTCGACCCAGCGGAACTCGTCCCACTCGGTGAGCAGCACCAGCACGGCGGCGCCCTCGCACGCCGCGTACGGGTCGTCGCACACCTCGATGCCCTCGAGTTCGCGTCGCACGGTCGGGTCGAAGGCGCGCACCACCGCGCCGCGTTTGCGCAGACGGCTGATGACCTCCAATGACGGTGAATCGCGCAGGTCGTCGGTACGCGCCTTGAACGTGAGGCCCCACACAGCGATGACCGTGCCGTCGAGATCGTTGCCGGCCATGCGCACCACCTTGGTGGTGACGCGCTCGATCTGCTCGTCGTTGACCTGGATCACGCCCTTAAGCAGGCCGAAGTCGTAGCCGGCGTCCTCGGCGATGTGCACCAGCGCCCGCGTATCTTTCGGGAAGCAGCTGCCGCCCCAGCCCGGGCCCGGCTTCAGGAACTCGAAGCCGATGCGCTTGTCGTAGCCCATGCCCAGCACCACTTCACGTACGTCGGCGCCCACCGCCTCGCACAGGTTGGAAACTGCATTGATGAACGACACCTTGGTGGCGAGGAACGCGTTGGACGCGTACTTGATGACCTCGGCAGAGGCCGGGCTCGTCACGATGAGGGGCGCCTGAAGGTCCTCAAAGAGCCCAGCCACACGGATTGCGGCCGCCTGGTCGTCGCCGCCGATGACGATGCGATCGGGGTGCAGCGAGTCGTGCACGGCCGAGCCCTCCCGCAGGAACTCCGGGTTGGAGATCACCGACACGTCGTCGCGCCCAAGGGCCTGCTCGACAACTCGAGTGGATCCGACGGGCACCGTCGACTTGTTGATCACCACGGCTTCCGGCTCGAGCACGGGGCCTATTTCGTGCGCTGCCTGCTCGATGTAGCTGAGGTCCGCGGACCCGTCCGCGGCCTGCGGAGTCGGTACACACAGAAACACGAATTCGGCCTCGGGCACGGCATTGGCCGCGCCCAGGACGAACGAGAGGCGACCTCCGTCTATGCCCTCGCGAACGAGATCCTCGAGGCCGGCCTCGAGGATCGGGATGC
>JAFATL010000592.1 GCA_019243975.1 Actinomycetota bacterium
GCCGAGCGTCCAGCAGAAGATGGCCGACCTCATCCCCGGCAACGAGATCGTCTGGTTCGAGGAGTCCGGCCACATGCTCCCCATCGAAGAGCCCGAAGGCATCGTCGCCGCCATGTCCGACTTCTTCGCCCGCCGCGTCGACACGAAACAAGCCGCGGTTTAGTCCATCGTGATGACGGCTTTGCCTACGACTTGGCGGTTGATGACCGCGTAGAGGGCGTCGGCGGTTTTGTCGAGGGGGAAGGTGTGGGAGACGTGGGGCTTGATGGTGCCCTCGCGCCACCACTGGACGACCTGGTTGAGGTTGTCGCGGTTGGCGGCGGGTTCGCGGGAGGACCAGGCGCCCCAGAACACGCCGACGACCGAACAGCTCTTGAGCAGGATGAGGTTGGCGGGCGGGGCGGGGATGCGGCCGCCGGCGAAGCCGATGACGAGCAGGCGACCGTCCCACGCGATGCAACGCAGTGACTGGTCGAAGATGTCGCCGCCGACCGGGTCGTAGATGACGTCGGCGCCCTTGCCGTCGGTGAGCGCCTTCACCTCGTCCTTGAAGTCGCCACTGCGGTAGTTGATGACGTGGTCGCACCCGTGCTCGAGCGCCACCTTGAGCTTTTCGTCGTCGCCACCCGTACCGATGACGTGGGCGCCCATGGCCCGGCCGATCTCGACGGCGGACAGGCCGACGCCGCCGGACGCGCCGTGCACCAGCAACGTCTCGCCGGCCTGCAGCTGGGCCCGCTGCTTCAACGCGTAGATCGACGTGCCGTAGGTGAGGGTGAGGCCGGACGCGGTGACGAAGTCCATCTCGTCGGGCATGGGCAGCACCGAGTTGCCGCCGACGACGACTTCCGTGGCGAACCCGCCCGCACCGCACATGGCGATCACGCGGTCACCGACCTTCACGTTGGTGACGTCGGCGCCGACTTCGCTGACGACACCCGCCACCTCGGCGCCCGGTGCGAACGGGAACGGCGGCTTGAACTGGTACTCGCCCTTGATCATCAAGACGTCGGGGAAGTTGATCCCCGCCGCCTTCACGTCGATGCGCACGCCCGCCGGGAACAGGGGCGGCGAGTCGGTCTCCTCGATGACCAACGACTCGGGCGGTCCATACGCCTTGCACAACGCAGCTCTCATGGCGCCGAACCTACCGCCCACTCCCCGAGGGTGCGGCGGTCGAGCTTGTCCATCGGCGTGAGCGGCAGCGCATCGACCACGCGCACCTCGTCGGGCAGCTTGTAGGACGACACCGTCTCGGCCGCGAACGTGCGCAGGTCGTTCAACGACGGCGCCGGCGCGCCCGGACGGGCGACGACGAACGCCACGCCGAGCTCGCCCATCACGTCGTCGTGCTTCGGCGCGATCGCTACTTCGGCCACGGCGGGATGGTCGGCCAGCACCGCCTCGACCTCGGCCGGGAACACGTTGTAGCCGCCCCGGATGTACATCTCCTTGCTGCGCCCGGCGAGATGCAGGCGACCCTGCGAATCGAGTCGGCCCAGGTCGCCCGTGCGCACCGACCCGTCGGCCGTGAACAAGGCGGCGGTGGCCGCCTCGTCGCGCCAGTAGCCGCGCGTGGTCGTGGGCGAGTGCACGCAGATCTCGCCCACCTCGCCGGTTGGCAGCGGGCGCAGGTCGGCGTCGACGATCGTGATGCGGATCGGGCCGCGCGGCAGGCCCACGCCGACCTCCGACGAGGGCGGGTCATCGAACGCGGTGCCGGTGCCACAGCCCCCGGTTTCGGTCGACGAGAACCGCACCGACACCGGGGCGCCGAACCGCGTCGCCCCTTCGGCCACCAGCGCGGGCGACGCGGGGCCGCCCCCCAGCACGATCGTGGCCACGCTCGACACGTCGTAGGAGTCGAAGTCGGGCACCTGCAGCATCATCGCCAGCTGCGTCGGCATGCCGCCCACGCTGGTGATCCCGACGTCGTTCACCAACCGCATGGCGTCGGCCGCCCGCCACCGGTGGAGCATGTAGGTCGTCGTCCCGCGTCGCAGGTACCACGCCAGCTTGGTCATGAACCCGATGTGAGCCAGCGACGTGCTGGCGATCATGCGGCCGCCGCCGCCCCACTCCTCGCCCACGTCGAGCTGGGTGATGGCGGCGATGCGGCGGCCGTCGAACACGGCCCCCTTGGGCGTGCCGGTGGTCCCGGACGTGAACACGATTGCCACCGGCCGGTCGGGGTCGTCCGCCAGCTCGGGCGCCACGCCGTCCGGGATGCGCAGTTCGTCCACGGCTCCCCGATCGTCGAGCACGAGGTCGGGCCCGGCGACGTCGAGGAGCTTGGCCTGCTCGGCCGCGGTGAGGCGCGGGTTGACCCCCGCCGTCACCAGTCCGGCCTTGGCCGCGGCCACGTACGCGACGACGTACTCGGCGCACGCAGGAAGGCGCAGGCCCAACACCGAACCTGGTCCGAGACCCTTGCCCGCGAGGCCCGCGGCGACCTCATCACTGCGAAGATGAAGCTCGAGATAGCTCAACGGAACGCCGTCCCCGTCGACCAGTGCGGCGGTGTCGCCGAACCGGCGTGCGGCCTCGGGAACGACGTCTCGCAGCATCGGAGAGGGATTGTAGGACGAGGGGCGAAATTTTCTGACGGGTAGTTAGAATCGGCCGCCACCCGAGACCCGGGCAGCGGCAAGGGGGAACATGGCTGGTAGAAGTCGCACGGCAGCGGGACTGCTCGTCCTCACGCTGGTAGCCGGCGCGTGCGGCTCCCGTCTCAACAGCGACCAGCACGACCTGGCCGTGAACGCGGCGCTCGGCCGTGGCAGTGGCGGGGCGGTGGCGGGCAACCAAACCACCGCGTCCGACTCGAGTGCGAGCGGCGCCAGCGGAGACACCGGCACGGCGTCCGGGGCCACCAGTGGTGGGACGTCGGGCGGCACCAGTGGCGGCACGTCCGGTGGGACCAGCGGCGGCGGCTCCGGCGGTTCGACATCGGGAACGACGCCGGCCGCACCCAAGGGCGGCAACGGCGGCGCCACCGACAAGGGCGTCACCGGCGACACCATCCGCATCGGCGTGCTGTCCGACGTGACCGGTCCCGTGCCCGGCCTCTTCCAGTCGTCGCCTCAGGCCGTGAACTCGTGGGCCAACATGATCAACAGCCAGGGCGGCATCTTCGGGCGCAAGATCAAGGTCGACGTCATCGACTCGAAGACCGACGCGGGCGCCAACCGGGCCGGGGCGCTGCAGGCGTGCAGCCAGGACTTCGCCCTCGTCGGTTCGATGTCGGCCTACGACGACGGCGGCGCGTCGTCGATCGACCAGTGCGGCATCCCCGACCTCAGCGCCATCCCCACCAACGCGGCGCGCGGCAACGAGAAGAACGGCTTCTTCGCCTTCCCCAACACGCAGCAGTGGTACGCGCTGGGCCCGAAGAAGTACATCGCCGACACGTTCCCCCAGGCACCCAAGACCGCCGCCATGATCTGGCTCAACGCCAACGTCACCCGCTCGAACGCCAACAAGAACATGGAGGCGGGGCAGTCGATCGGCTACCAGTGGGTGTACCAGAAGCAGGTCGAGATCACCGAGCCCAACTACGCGCCGTACGTCGTGGACATGAAGAACCGCAACGTGCAGTACGTGAGCATGGTGGGCGACGCCAACAACGAGTCCCGCCTGCTGCAGGCGATGGCCCAACAGGGCTTCAAGCCCCAAGTGCGCGAGTTCGACTCGGTCGTCTACGACCCACGGTTCCTCGCCTCCGCCGGATCGGCGGCGGACGGGATCATCTTCGCCCTCAACATCGTCCCGCTGGAGGAGGCGTCCACCAGCCAGGAGGCGCAGCTCTACCAGCAGTGGTTGAAGAAGTCGTTCGGTAGCGCCAAGCCCGACTACTTCGGCGTGTACGCGTGGTCGGCGGCGCGCATGTTCCAGCAGGCGGTCGAGGCCGTGGGCGCCGACCTCACCCGGGCCAAGCTCATCTCCAACCTGCAGGGCCTGCACAGCTGGGACGACCACGGCATGCACGCGGCCCAGGACGTCGGCGGCAAGAAGCCCACGCCGTGCTTCGTGATGATGACGGTGGCCAACGGTGCCTTCAAGCGCAGCTACCCGTCGTCGGGCTTCGACTGCAATCGGGCGCCGGTCTACGCGGTGAAGTCAGCCGGCTGACATGGAACGGCTGCGGCTCGACCGGCTGGTGACGCGGGACACGGTGGTGCCGCGGCTCCTCGGCTTGGCCGTCCTCGCCTTCCTGCTGTGGAAGCTGATCGACGACCCGCAGAACTTCTTCACCTACCTGGTCCTCGGCCTGGCGACGGGCTCGATCTACGCCATCGCCGCCAGCGGCCTCGTGGTCACCTACACCACGTCGGGCATCTTCAACTTCGCCCACGGCGCCATCGGCATGGTGATGGCGTTCACCTACTGGCAGCTCAACACGGCATGGCACGTGCCGGCGCTGATCGCGTTCGTGCTGGTGGTGTTCGTCATCGCACCGCTGTTCGGCGCCCTCATCGAGATCATCCTCATGCGCAACCTGCAGGGCGCGACGGTCGTGACGACGTTGGTCATGACGCTCGGCCTGCTGGTGCTGTTGCTGGGCGTCGCCCAGACCGAGTGGTCGCCCGAGAAGTCGCGCATCTCCCACGAATTCTTCGAGGGCGTGCACGTGAAGCTCTTCGGCGTGACCATCACGGGCCACCAG
>JAFATL010000700.1 GCA_019243975.1 Actinomycetota bacterium
GCGCCCAACTTCGCCGACCTCGACCCCGAGACCCGCATGTTCGAGACCGGCCTCAAGGTCGTCGACCTCCTCGAGCCCTACCGCCTGGGCGGCAAGATCGGCCTGTTCGGCGGCGCCGGCGTGGGCAAGACCGTGATGATCCAGGAGATGATCATCCGCGTCGCCCGCCAGCACGGCGGTGTGTCGGTGTTCGCCGGCGTGGGCGAGCGCACCCGTGAGGGCAACGACCTCTGGCTGGAGATGCAGGAGTCGGGCGTCATCGCCAACACCGCGCTGGTGTACGGCCAGATGGACGAGCCGCCCGGCGTGCGCCTGCGCGTCGCCCTGTCGGCGCTGACGATGGCCGAGTACTTCCGCGACGTGCAGAACCAGGACGTGCTGCTCTTCATCGACAACATCTTCCGGTTCACCCAGGCCGGCTCCGAGGTGTCGACGCTGCTCGGCCGCATGCCTTCGGCCGTGGGTTACCAGCCCACCCTGGCTGACGAGATGGGCGAGTTGCAGGAGCGCATCACGTCGGTGCGAGGCCGTTCGATCACCTCGCTGCAGGCCGTGTACGTGCCCGCCGACGACTACACCGACCCGGCGCCGTTCACCGCCTTCACCCACTTCGACGCCACCACCAACCTCGACCGCGGCGTGTTCGCCAAGGGCATCTTCCCGGCGGTGGATCCGCTGGCGTCGACGTCGAACATCCTCCAGCCCGACATCGTGGGCGAGGAGCACTACGACGTGGCCCGCCGCACCATCCAGGTGCTGCAGCGCTACAAGGAGCTGCAGGACATCATCGCCATCCTCGGCATCGACGAGCTCACCGAAGAAGACAAGGTGCTGGTGGGCCGGGCCCGCAAGATCGAGAAGTTCCTCGGCCAGCCCATGTACGCCGGTGAGCCGTTCACGCAGATCCCCGGCACCAACGTGCCGGTGGCCGAGACGGTGACCGCGTTCAAGAACCTGCTCGAGGGCGAGTACGACGAGTTCCCCGAGCAGGCGTTCTTCAACGTGGGCGGCATCGACGACCTCACCTCCAAGGCCCAGCGCCTGCAGGGCGAGAACGAGGCGTAGGTCAAGCCGTCATGCCGATGCAGGTCGAGCTCGTCTCGCCCGAGCGCATCCTCTGGTCGGGTGAGTCCGACATGGTGGTCGTGCGCGTCAGCGAAGAGGGCTACATCGCCTTCCAGCCCGGGCACGCGCCGTTCATCGGCGCCCTCACCGAGCACGAGTGCCGCATCTACCCGACGGGCGACAGCAGTCACCAGGTGCGGGCGGCCGTGCACGGCGGGTTCGTCGAGGTGCGCGACAACCGCGTGATCATCCTGTCGGACATCGCCGAGATGGCCGACGACATCGACCTCGAGCGGGCCCGGGCCCGGGCGCGCGATCTGGAGGAGCAACTCCGGCACGAGCACGACGCGCAGTGCGAGGCGATGCTGCGCCGTGACCACGTGCGCATCGAGGTGGCCGGCGGCCTGAGCGGCCACTAAAGCCGTGCCCAAGGCGCGGCTGGGAGTCGCGCTCCTGGTCCCGCCACCACTCGACGCCGAGATCGACGGGCTCCGTCGCGCCGTCGGCGACCCCGCGTTGGGCCGCATCCCCGCCCACCTCACGCTGGTGCCGCCCGTGAACGTGCGCGAGGTGAAGGAGGCAGTGGCGGTCTTGCGCCGGGCCGCCGCGCCCGCCCGGCCCATCCGGCTGGAGCTGGGCCCGCCCGCGACGTTCCTGCCCGACAACCCGGTGCTGTACCTCTCCGTGCACGGCGAGCTCGACGACCTCCAGGCGTTGCGCGACCGCGTCTTCAAGCCGCCGCTGGAGCGCACCCTCACGTGGCCCTTCGTCCCCCACGTCACCCTGGCCGACGACACCACCCCAGAGCGCATCCACGCCGCCCTCACCGCCCTCGCCGACTACCGCGCCGAAGCCACCTTCAACGCCGTCACCCTCCTCCAAGAGGGCCCTGGCCGGGTCTGGACGCCTTTGGCGGACGTCCCCCTGACCTGACTCCCGCCGAAGTGGCGGTGATTTCCGTCGAATATCGACGGAAATCACCGCCAGAAGGGGATCAGGCGGCCCGGGCGAGCACCGTTCGGATGTCGGCGACCACGCCGGCGGGGTTCAACACAAGGTCTTCCCACTTGACGTGCATGATGTGAAAGCCGGCGGCGGTGAGTGCGCGGTCCCGGAGGCGGTCACGCGTACGGTCGAGCTCCCCGTCGTGGCCCACCCGGCCGTCGAGTTCGATGATGAGCTTGGCCCTGCGATATAGGAAATCGACTCGGCCGATCCACTCTTCGGCGCCGAGGTTGACCTGGCGCTCCGGCTGCTCAATGCCGTACTGCTCGAGAAGATCGATGAAGCGTGCCTCGAGCTCGCTTTCGGGAGCGATGTATCCGGGGCCTCGCTTCAGCAGGACCTTGTGCATGGCGTGCATGCCCGGCCGGCCTCGCCCGCACATCTCGGCCCACATCTCCCAGAGCTTCTCTGCCGTTGTCAGGTTGCGCGTGATCGCGTTGTCCACCGCGCGCTCCAGCCGCTTGAAGTGCATCCTGTGTGCGAGGTCGCACAGGACTCGTTCGATGCAGAGCACCGGAATGCCGTCGCGATGTTTGATGTGCGATGTCGGGAGGTTGCGTGACTCATGGAAGGTCACGTTCTTCAGGCGGTGGTGCCGCCGTCCGTGTGGCGCGACGATTTCCACGCGACTCTCGCGAAATCCGGGCAACCCCCACAGAGCGAGGGCGGCGAAGTGCGAGATGGCCGCACCTTCGCCGACGGCAAGGACCGCGACCATGAGGCGTTGTCGCCACCCGCCCGGATGGCCGGTGAGGATGTAGACGCCGGAAACTGCAACTGCCCACTCGCCTGTACGCAGGCGAGTGCGAAGCATCGATGGAGTGACACCGCAGGCAAACGCCTGGGTGCTGGTGAAGGCCCCGTGCTGGGCGAGCGCGATCTTTTGCACGGCTCGGATGATCACGTTCGTTTTCATCGCCCCATTGAACAGAGGGGCTCGAACAGTTACGCCTGGGCCCACCCGTCCCACCCGAACTGGCGGTGATTTCCGTCGAATATCGACGGAAATCACCGCCAGTTCGAAGGGGAGGGGGTCAGCTGAACTCGATGGCGCTGTAGTCGGCGAGCTTTTCGAGGCGGTGGCGGGCGGAGATGCGGCGGACGGTGCCCGACTTGGAGCGCATGACGAGGGACTCGGTGGTGGCGCCGCGGCTGTCGAAGTGGACGCCGTGGAGGAGCTCGCCGTCGGTCACGCCGGTGGCGGCGAAGAAGCAGTTGTCGCCCTTGACGAGGTCGTCGGTGAGCAGCACCGCGTCGACGTCGTAGCCGGCGTCGACGGCGGCCTGGCGCTCGGCGTCGTCGCGGGGCCACAGGCGGGCCTGCAGCGTGCCGCCGATGCACTTGAGGGCAGCGGCGGTGATCACGCACTCGGGCGAGCCGCCGATGCCCAGCAGGATGTCGGCGCCCGACTCGACGAAGGCGGTGGAGATGCCGCCGGCGGTGTCGCCGTGGGGGATGAGGCGGATGCGGGCCCCCGCCTCGCGCACCTCGCCGATCAGCTCCTCGTGGCGGGGGCGGTCGAGGATGACGGCGGTGACGTCACGCACCGACTTGCGGTACGCCTTGGCCACCGCCTGGATGTTCTCGGTGGGCGTGGCCCGGATGTCGACCTGGTCGGCGGCCGCCGGCCCGACGGCCAGCTTGTCCATGTAGACGCACGGGCCGGGGTCGAACATCGTGCCCCGCTCCGATACGGCGATGACCGACAGCGCGTTGCCCCATCCGAGGGCGGTCAGCGTCGTGCCTTCGAGGGGGTCGACGGCGATGTCGGTCTGGGGCGGGGTGCCGTCGCCGATCTGCTCGCCGTTGTAGAGCATGGGCGCCTCGTCCTTCTCGCCCTCGCCGATGACGACGATGCCGTCCATCGGCACCGTGGCGAGCACCACGCGCATGGCGTCGACGGCCGCCCCGTCGGCGCCTTCCTTGTCGCCCCGTCCCATGAAGCGGGACGCGGCCAGCGCGGCGGCCTCGGTGACCCGCACCAGTTCCATGGCGAGGTTGCGATCGGGAGCCTGACGTTCGGCAGCGGTCATGCGTCGGGACGATACTGGGGACCATGACGTCGCGTGACCAGTGGCACGAAGCCTACGAATCGGCACCCCACCGGGACGTCGACGCCGAGACGCTGTCGGGCGTCCCCGTCGAACCGGTCTACGGGCCCGACGACGGCGAGTTCCCCGGCCAGTGGCCCTACACCCGCGGCCCGTACGCCTCGATGTACCGCTCGAAGCTCTGGACGATGCGGATGTTCGCCGGCTTCGGCACCCCGGAGGACACCAACGCCCGCTTCAAGGAGATCCTCCGCTCCGGCGGCGACGGCCTCTCCACCGCCTTCGACCTGCCCACCCTGATGGGCCGCGACTCCGACGACCCCCGGTGCGTCGGTGAGGTGGGGAAGGCCGGCGTCGCCGTCGACACCCTCGCCGACATGGAGGACCTCTACGCCGACATCAACCTCGGCGACGTGAGTACGTCGATGACGATCAACTCGCCGGCGCCGATGTTGCTGGCGATGTACGTGGCGGTGGCCGAGGCCAACGGCGTCGAGCGCAGCCAGCTCAGCGGCACCCTCCAGAACGACATCTTGAAGGAGTACCAGGCGCAGAAGGAGTACATCTTCCCGCCGCGCCCGAGCGTGCGGCTCGTCACCGACGTCATCCGCTTCACCAGCGCCGAGATGCCACGGTGGCACCCCGTTTCCATCAGCGGCTACCACATCCGCGAGGCGGGCTCGACGGCCGCCCAGGAGCTGGCCTTCACCGTCGCCAACGGGTTCGCCTACGTGGAGGCGGCCATGGCGGCCGGGCTCGACGTCGACGACTTCGCGCCGCGCCTCTCCTTCTTCTTCAACGCCCACATCGACTTCTTCGAGGAGATCGGCAAGTACCGGGCCGCCCGCCGCATCTGGGCCCGCTGGTTGCGCGACCGCTACGGCGCCAAGAAGGAACGTTCGATGCAGCTGCGGTTCCACACCCAGACCGCGGGTGTGTCGCTCACTGCGCAGCAGCCCGAGATCAACATCGCCCGCGTCGCCATCGAGGCGCTGGCGGGCGTGCTCGGCGGCACCCAGAGCTTGCACACCGACTCGTTCGACGAGGCCCTGGCGCTGCCCACCGAGAAGGCGGTGCGCATCGCCCTGCGCACGCAGCAGATCGTCGCCCACGAGACTGGGGCCCCCCTCGTCGCCGACCCCCTCGGCGGTTCGCACTACGTCGAGTGGATGACCGACGAGATGGAGCGCCAAGCCGAGGCCGTGTTCGCGCACCTCGACGAGATCGGTCACGGCTCGATCCTCGAAGGCGTCTACGCGGGCATCGAGAACGGCTACTTCCAGGGCGAGATCGCCGAAGCCGCGTACACCCTCGAGAAGAAGGTCAACAGCGGCCGGCGCATCGTGGTCGGCGTCAACAAGTTCACCGAGTCCGACGACGAGACGCCGCCGATCCTGTCCATCGGCGCCGAGGTGGAGGAGCGCCAGCTCAAGCGCCTTCGCCACGTGAAGACGGGTCGCGACCAGGCCGCCGTCGACGGATCGCTGCGCGCCATCACGACTGCGGCCGCCGACGCCACCACCAACCTCATGCACCCGATCCTCGACGCCGTGCGCGCCTATGCGACCATCGGCGAGATCGTGAGTGCGCTGGCGACCGTGTTCGGGCGCTGGACCGAGGACCCGGTCCTCTGATCCGGCTCTGCCCGTCGTGTGGGGCCAGCTACCAGGCCCACGTCGACCGCTGCCCCGAGTGCGACGAGTCGCTCGAGGAGTACCTGCCGGCCACGCCATCGACCGAGGGTTCGGGCAACGCCGCGCCCGACGAGGTGGTGTTCGAGCTGGAGGACTGGACGCCCGAAGAGCGCACGACGGTGCGGGCCCAACTCGCCGCCGATCAGATCCCGCACCGGTGGGAGGAGAGTGACCTCGTCGTCCGCGAGGGCGACGCCGATCTCGTCGACGACCTACTCGACAAGGTGGAGGACACCGCCGGCGGAGCCGGCAAAGGCGGCACCGCCGGCGGAGCCGGCAAAGGCGACAGAGCCGGCTGATGTTGCTGGCCGAGTTGGAGGTGCGGCACTCGCGCGCCATCGCGCCCACGCGTCGGGTGGCGCTCGGCAAGCTCTACCTCCCCACCGATCCCGCCCCCGGCTTCGGCGGGATCCTGCTGGCGGGCATGGTGGCGGCCTACATCGGCCAGCTCGACGAGGAGCTGCGCGACGACCTCGACATCCTCATCGACGACCTCGAGCGGGGGAAGCGGGTGGTGCAGCCACGCGTCCGCCACCGCTTCCAGACCGACACCCATGGCCTGGCCCGCACCCATCACCGTCTCATCGGCGTGGGCGAGGCGATGGACCTGGAGATCGATCCCGACGCGTACGGCCTGCCCCAGGTGCTGGCGGCGGTGTACGCGGCCAGCAAGCTCTCGGCGCGTTTTCGCCCGCCGGTCTTCGCACTGCTGTGGCGGGCCACTCGGTGGGAGGGCGACGTCGACGCGCGACTCGTCGAGTACCTCACCGGCGACGAGGCCGCCTATCGCGTGCGGCGCGACCGCAGGTACGACGCGGGGTGGGCGATGACCGTCCTCGGCTTCGACGACGGCACCGACCCGGGCCATGCCGACGTGGTGCGCCGTTTCCGCAAGCTCGTGCGCGACGCGCACCCCGACCACGGCGCCGACGCCGGCGCTGCGTCAGTGCGCATAACCGAGCTCACTGAAGCGAAGCGGATTCTGTTGGCGAGATGAGTCCGCACGCCAAGCCGAAGGCGAAGCCAACGAAACAGAAGAAGTACGCACTGCTGCTGACGCCGGGCGCGAGCGCCAATCGCAACCAGAGCGCGCTCGTCGCCATTGACGACGCGGCCAGCGCAATGGGTATTGCGGTGGCGCGCGTCGACTTCCCGTACACGAAGGCCGGTCGCAAGGCGCCCGACAAGCCCGCGGTGTTGCTGCAGACGATCGTCGACGAAGCAGCGCAGCTCGCCTCGGACGCGGGCGTGAAAGCAGACCGCGTGTTCCTCGGCGGACGATCGATGGGCGGGCGCATCTGCTCGTTGGCGGTAGCGGACGGGCTGCCGGCCGCCGGCCTGGTGCTCGTCAGCTATCCGCTGCACCCACCTGGCCGTCCCGAGAAATTGCGCACCGAGCACTTCGGCGCCATCGACGTGCCGTGTCTGTTCCTCTCCGGCACCCGCGACGCCTTCGGGTCACCTGCCGAACTGGAGGCCGCGACGGCCGGAATTCACGCGCCGGTCACCCATCTGTGGCTGGAGGGGTGTGATCATGGCCTCCGTGGGCAGGATGCTACGGTCGCCGCGCAGGTCGCGGGCTGGCTGGCTGCCGTTTCGTAACATTCGGCTGTGCGACCTGGCGTTTTGCCCTGTATTTGGTTAGGTTTCGACCACCCAGCGTGGGGAAATATGACGAAAACTGCGTCATAACGCAGCCCGGCGGCCGTTTACATACAGCAGCAGCAGACCATCGGCGTTCGAGTGGAGGAACTCATGGCAAGCGGAGCAAAGGCGGGGGGCCGCAAAGTGCGAGCAGTGCTCGCACTCGGGGCACTCAGCGGTGCGCTCTTCGCCTTCGGCGGTACGGCCGCCCAGGCTCAGAACGAATTCCCCGGACCTGCAGCCTTCAGTGGCTACAGCAACGGGTCCAACGTGCACGTCGACGCAATCAACGCAGGGACCACCGGTCCCCGCGTTGCTGACGTCGAGACGACCTTCTCGGGCTCGGCCGCCAACTCGGGCGGGCTGAAGGAAGTCCCCAACGAAATGGGTGTTGACGTCGTCCCCGCCCCCGGCACCAAGTCGCCCTCGGTCGATCCTGCTGGCAAGCAGGCGTACGGCAAGGGGTCGGCGGTCGAGGCCGGGCTGGGCAACAACATCCCGGTCAGCGACACCAACCAGATCCCGCTGCCCACGCCGGCTGAGGCGGCCGCCGCGCCGGCCACCCGGTCCGACGGCGGCAAGGTCACCAACAGCAGCGTGACGGGTCTCATCGACAACCCGCTCGTGACGGTTCCCGCCGATCCGGTGGCATTCGTCAAGGCGGCGTCGACGCAGGCCGCGGCTGCCTACAACCCGAAGACGTGCCCGATCGGCCAGCCGTTGAGCTACGGCCGCTCGCACACGGCGACGGCGCAGCTGCTCGATGCGGGCACCGGGAACTCTGACGGCTCGATGGGCGGTCCCGTCGTGTCGGCGCAGTCGAGTGCCTTCGGTGACAACCGCAGCGAGAATGACTCCCGGTCGTTCACCTATCTCGTCTCCAACGGTGACGGCACCTACGGCGTCGCCTCCGAGACCCACCAGACGTTCGCTCCCATCAGCCTCCTCGGTGTCGACCCGACGGCTCCGCCGCCCGTCGTCATCGAGGTCCTGGGTGAGTGGGTGTTCCGTGCGGTGGCCACCGGTAAGCCCGGCGGTGCCTCGGTCAGCTACAACGTCATCGGCCCGTCCGCTGATCCCGACCCCGTCGTGGTCCGCATCTGGCTCGGCGCGACCAAGTTCACCGACCTGCCTGCGATCGAGATCAAGCGCAGCCAGCTGTTCACCGACACCGGCATCAACGTCCCGGCCGCTCCGCTGCTCGACCTGACGATCGGCGAGAAGGCCCGGGCCCTGCAGCCTGGTGTCACTGTTCCCAAGCAGGCCTCGGCAGCTCCGGCTCTCCAGGCGGCTGACGGCACGAAGGCCGCTGGTGCGGCCGACGTGGTCCGGCTGGCGGCTCTGGACGCTGGCGGCGGCGTCAGCCTGGCGGGCCTGCGGGTCGGCCACAGCGAGGCCAGCGTTTCCGTGCCCTCGGGCGGCATCAAGTGCACCTTCCCGGTGAGCAAGGTCGCCGACAAGGACCCGGTGGGCGCAGGCGACAACTTCACCTGGACGATCAGCATCCCGTCCGACTCGCACGCTCTCGACGGCCTGGCTTGCGACATCGTCAGCATGTCGGCGGTTGACAAGACCAGCCTGGTGAGCGGCAACCCGAGCTTCACTCTCACGAGTGCCGACAATGGAGGGGTGATCTCGGGCTCTGCGCCCAACTACACGATCACCTTCCCATCCTTGGGGAGCTACAAGAACGGTGATCCGCCCAAGGTGGTCCACGTCAACGGCCACATAGCCAACTCGACGGCGGCCGGCCAGATCCTCGACAAGGTTGACGTCACAGCGACGCTCGGCAACTGCAACGGCGGTGGCGTGCTCACCGGCGACGCACTTGCAACCTTCCTTGGTGCGGCCAAGCTCGTCGGCACCGGCGGCTCGGTCAGCGGTAGCAACGTTGCCAGCATCCTCGGCACCGGCACCCTGACGGGTCCGACCGTCAACGGTGGCGTCCTCGGCGTCAAGCTGCCGGCCACCGGTGGTCCCACCACCGAGCTCGGCATCTTCGCCCTGGTGGCGATGGGCCTCGGCTACACGGCCTACCGCATCACCCGCAAGGCGGCTCCGGCCAAGTCTGAGCAGTAACTCCGAAGCCAAGTAACTCCACCAAGAAGCGGGGCCGGTTCGCCGGCCCCGCTTCTTGATGTAACGCCGCGTGTTACTCGGCCGGCGCCTCAGGTTCGGCACGATCCTCTGGGTTCAGATCCTCGAGTTCTTGGTTGGCGGTCTCGGGGAACGCCACGAAAATCAGCACGATGAGGGCCAGCGGTCCGATGGCGACCAGGGCCATGGCCGGGCCGTAGCTGCCGAGGTGGTCGGCGAGGAAGCCGACGATCACCAGGCCGGCCACGCTTCCCACGCGACTCAAGCCCTGGATCACAGCGTTGGCCTGGCCTCGCAGGCCGGTGGGGAACAGCTCCGGACCGTAGATGCCGAAGGCGGGGACGATCGCCGCCGCGAACATCGTCGACACCGCCGACGCCAGCCACATCAAGGCACCGGGCGTGAGGAACTCGACGACCGTGATCCCGACGCCGCCGAGGACGCCGATGGCCGCCACCATGCGCCTCCCACTCGTCTCGGCGCGGCGGCCGCCCACCATCAGCCCGATGCCGCCCGGGAGGCTGGTGATGGCGACGAACAGCGAAATGGTGGCGGCGTCGTAATGCCGTTCGTGACGGAGGAAGTCGTTGAGGAACTCCGACGACGGCGCGATGAACAAGTTGATGAGCAGCCCGGCCGCCGCCAGCATCCACAATCGCCGACCGTGCCCGGTCAACGGCGCCTCCGGATGCGGGGCGAGATAGCGCGGGCTTTCGGGCAGGCGCCTGCCGATGCCGATCACCATTGGCACGCCGACGATGCCGATGGCGTAGAGGATGCGCCAGCTGCCGCGGCTGTAGTCGGCGATGAACAGCAGGCCGAGCACCCCAGCCGACCCGATCGACCCCGCCACCGTGAGCAAGCTGAGCGAGTACGCGCGTGAGCTACGCGGCATCGCTTCGGCCGCCATGATCGCGATGAGCACCACGGCCGCCGACCCGAAGCCACTGGCGCCGACCTGGGTGGCGGCCAGCCACGGCAGCGAGGGGGCGAACGCGCCGGCCAGCGACAGCACGGCCGAGCCGCCTGTCGCGATGAGGAGCAGACGGTGGCGGCCTCGCCGGTCGGCGAGGGCCACGAGCAGGATGACGAACACGATGTCGGCGCGCGTCGATGCCAACGCCACACCCTGGGCCGCCTTGTCGGCGTGGAACTGCTGGGCCGCGAACGTGATCGTCTGTGGCAGCAAGAACAGCGAGTAGCCGATCACCACGGCCATGGCGCCGAGCGACCCCAGGGTGCGCGCCGCCGGCGGGTCAATGCGATCCACGGGCGCCCACCATGGTGGCGACGCCGGCTCCACCAGCTTGCGCAGGTGGGCGCGGAACAGCGGCGTCACGATCCACGAGAACCACAGCAACGCGAGCGAGAACTGCACGGTTTGCTCGACGGTGGACCTCCCTTCGTCGAGCGGTGTGACGACGACCGTCCGGGTGTACCGCTCGAAGGGCCCACCGGCAGCTTCGTAGGTGCCGGGACTCGTTTCGCGCTCGAGGACGACGCCGTCCTTGGGCCGCAGGATGGCGGGCAGCCGTTCGTCGTCGACCGTGCTCCGGGTGACGACGCGGCTCATGACAAGGCAATACTTGCCGAGTGGACCGCTTCATTGTGCGAGCCGGGCCGCCGCTGTCGGGCACGGTGACGGTCGGCGGGGCCAAGAACTCCGCCCTCAAGCTGATGGCCGCCACGCTGCTCGCCGAAGGCCACTACGTGCTGCGCAACGTGCCCCACATCGCCGACGTCGAGACCATGAGCGACGTGCTCACGTCGATGGGCGTCGACGTCGAGCGCACCGAGGAGCACACGATCGCGGTCTACCGGCCCGCCGACTACACGCCGGAGGCGCCCTACGAGCTGGTGGAGCAGATGCGGGCGTCGATCGTCGTGCTGGGACCGATGTTGGCCGCCTGCGGGCGGGCGCGGGTGGCCATGCCGGGCGGCGACGACTTCGGCTCGCGCCCGATCGACATCCACCTGAAGGGTCTCGAGGCCATGGGCGCGCAGTTCGAGTTCGCCCACGGCTACATCGAGGCGCGGGCCGACCGCCTGCTGGGCACGCGCATCCTGCTCGAGTTCCCCAGCGTCACCGCCACCGAGAACCTGCTCATGGCGGCGGTGCTGGCGAAGGGCGCGACGCTCATCGAGAACGCGGCGCGCGAGCCGGAGATCGCGGACCTGGCCGCCTTCCTCAACCGCATGGGTGGGCGCATCCTCGGCGCCGGCAGCTCCACCATCGAGATCGAGGGCGTCGACGAGCTGGCGCCCGTTG
>JAFATL010000418.1 GCA_019243975.1 Actinomycetota bacterium
CGGCGGATGGAAGGCGGTGCCGTGCGCGGGCTCATCAGCGGCGCCGTTGGAACGCGGCGCTCGCAGGCGGCCGAGCGCGAGGTCACCGAACGGTGCGAAGAGATCATCGAGCGCCTGGGGCTCAAGGACTACGCGCCCAAGCTGTGCGCCGAGCTGTCGTACGGCACGCTGCGCCTCACCGAGCTGGCGACGGTGCTGGCCATGGAGCCCGAACTCGTGCTCCTCGACGAGCCGTCGTCGGGCATCGCCCAACGGGAGACGGAGGCACTGGCCCCGCTGCTGCTCGAGCTGCGCGAAGAGCTGGGCGCCACGTTCCTGCTCATCGAGCACGACATGCCGCTGATCATGGGGATCTCCGACCGCATCGTTGCCCTGGCGTCGGGCTCAGTTCTCGCCGAGGGCACACCCCAGCAGATCCAGGACAACACCGAAGTGATCGAGGCGTACCTGGGCGGTCGGGTCGACCTCGCAGAGGCGGTGCGATAGATGGCACCGAAGCGGACCGACGGGCGGGGCCCCTCAGGGGTGCCCGTCGGAGTGAGCGCAGGGCGAAGCCCGAAGCGAACCAATGTGGATGACTTGATCCTCGACATCCGGGGCTTGCGGGCCTCGTACGGCGCGGTGGAGGTGTTGCGGGGCATCGACTTCACGGTGGCGCGGGGCGAGATCGTGGCCCTCCTCGGCACCAATGGCGCCGGCAAGTCCACGATCCTGCGCTGCGTGTCCGGATTGCTGAAGCCCGACGCGGGCGAGATCGTCTTCGACGGCCGCGACGTCGCCGGCATCCCCACCGAAGACACGGTGCGGGCCGGCATCACGCAGGTGCCCGGCGGCCGCGGCCTGCTGCCCAACCTCACCGTCGAGGAGAACCTGCGCATGGGCGCCTACCCGATCCGCCGCCAGCGCGCCGCGGTGAAGGCGGGCTACGAGCGCGTCTACGGCATCTTCCCCCGCTTGGCCGAGCGCCGGCGCCAGCTGGCCGGGCTCATGTCGGGCGGCGAGGCGCAGATGCTCGCCATCGGCCGCGCCCTCATGCTGCAGCCCAAGCTGATGATGATCGACGAGCTGTCGCTCGGCTTGGCGCCGCTCATCGTCGAACAGCTCGTGCAGATCGTGCGCGACATCAACGACAGCGGCGTCAGCATGATCCTCGTCGAGCAGTCCGCCAACCTCGCCCTCTCGGTCACCGACCACGCGTACTTCATCGAGAAGGGTCAGATCCGATTCGACGGGTCGTCGCGCCAACTGCTGGAGCGCGACGACCTGCTCCGCTCCGTGTTCCTGGCTGCGGCCCGGTAGCGGGGAAGAAGGGAGACACCATGCCCGAGTCCGCCCAGGCCGCCCTCCGGCGACTGCTCGCGTTGGGCGTCGCCATGCTGATGCTGGCGACGCTGTCGGCCATCGCGGTGGTGCGGGCCGACAACCGCAACGCCAAGAACACGTCGCTGGCGTCGGGCAACGCCGGGTCGACGTCGGGCGCGAGTGGTTCCTCGTCGGGCGACGTCAGCCAAGGCCAGGCAAGCGCTGGCGCGGCCAGCGCGTCGGGCCCGGCCGCATCGTCGTCGTCGGGCTCGTCCACCGGCGGCGGCAGCGCCCAGGTGCTCGGTTCGCAGGTGACGCGGCCCGGCGGCGGGAGCACCGGCGGCGGCACGAGCGCCGGCGGTAGCGACCCGCGGCTGCTCCCGCACAACGGCACCGACTGCCCCGATTACAACCCCAACGTCGGCGTGTTCTGCGACCACTACCTGATCGGCGGCACGACCGTGCTGTCGGGCCCGCTGGCCGTGTACGGCGACCAGGGCCTCAAGGCCGGACAGGCCTGGCTCGCGTACTACAACAGCGTGCTCGCGCCGGCCCAACACCTTCGTACCGTCAAGCTCATCTGGTACGACGACAACCTCGACCCCAACAAGACCGTGCAGTACGTGCAGCGTCTGAACGAGGTCGACCACGTGCTGTACCTGGGCGGCATCACGTCACCCGAGGCGGCGTCGAAGTACATCGAGACGGCCAAGTTCCCGATGATCGGCGACATCGGCCTGTCGCCGAAGTCCTACACCAACAACTACATCTTCCCGACCGCGCCCAGCGACCTCACCCGCGACCCGTTGCGCGTGAAGCAGGCCAAGGAACGTTTCAATGCCAAGTCCTTCGCGGTGATCCAGGACGTGCTGCCGTCGGTCGACACTGCGCCCATTCAGCAGGCGTGGAAGAACGGTGCCAGCCAGTACGGCGTGAGCGAAGCCGACTACGTGGAGATCTCGTCCACCGCGTCGGACTGCAGCTCGCAGTTCAGCCGGGTCATCGCCAAGAAGCCCGAGATGTTGTTCCTCCCGACTGCGTCGGCGGTGATGCTCGCCTGCTTGCGCGAGGCGCGGAAGTTCTCCGTGCAGCCGGGGAGCAGCAGCTCGACGTGGCTGAAGGGGTGGAGCGGCGGTTCCAACCTGCAGATCGAGGTCGACAACTGCAAGCCCACGTGTGAAGGGATGCTGTCGATCGGCACGATCTTCTCCGACCCGCGTACGTCGCAGACCCCGCAGATGAAGACCTACGTCGACAACATGGCGAAGTACGCGCCCAACGTCGACATCACGGGCTTCATCGCGATCAACTACTACCACACGGGTTGGGTCGTTTATAACCTCATCACGCAGAACCACCTGCAGAACTCGCTCACGCGCGAGAACCTGGTGGCGGCGGCGAACAAGTTCGGCCCGTTCGACACGGGCTTCGGCAACATCATCACATGGACACCGAAACTGCCCCGAGAACCGTGGACGTGCGGCTACCCCGTGGTGGTGCACGGCGACAAGTGGGTGTTCGAGACGCAGAAGACCTGCGCCTGATCGGAGGAATGGACCGATGATCTTCACCAGCCTCGGACTGCTGATCGCCGCGGTGGCCTTGTTCATCGCCGGCATCGTCAAGTCGAGCGTGGCCCTGCTCACGCTGTCGCTCGTCGTGTCGGCGGTGGCGGGCGCGATCCTGGTCGCCAGCTTCAGCGCGGCCCGCCGCCTGACGGCGTCGGGGGTGCTGCCGGCCGGCGGCGGCGTCGTGCCCGGCGCCCAGCCGGTCGTGATGTACCTGTCGCCCGACCAGCTCGGCTTGACGGGCGGCAACGGCGGCGCGCACATCGCCGGCTCGGCCAACCCGCAGCCGATCGTGGGCTACGACGACATGAGCGCGCAGCAGGTGCTGAGCCTGGTCGCCAGCGGCGCCCTGTCACAGGAGCAGCTGTCGGCCGTGCGCATCTACGAGACCGGCACCGCCGCCCGCAAGACCATCCTCGAGCGCGTCGACAAAGCCCTCGCCGCTTCGCGCTGATCAGGGCGGCAGGATGAGGCCGGTCCCCGTCAGGGCCACATCTTGCGCGATGGCCAGCATCGAGGGACTGAGCTGGTCGGTCCGGAGGGCGTCGGCCCACACCAGCAGACCCAGTCGGTAGCGGGCGCTCTCTTCCCGGTCGCCCTTCGGATCCGGGACAGCGCGCAGCTTCTCCGCCGCGTTCACCAGGCGAGTGGCGAGCGCGGCCAGCGTGTTCGGGTCTTGGCTGCCGAAGGCGCTGCGTACGTCGCGATCCGTCGGGGCGTGCGCATCGGCGACAGCCTTCAGCCACGCGCTTCGGGATTGCTGCGGACGGCTCGCCTGTCGGAGCTGCGGCTCCGAGGAGGCCGGCGGGGGAGCGGGAGCGAGGGGCGGGCCGGGGGCGAGTCCCTCGGCCACCCAGTTGGGCACCTCCTCGGGCTTGCGAATGTCGAGATCGGGCGTCGGCGTGTCGTAGAGGTGCGCGTCGACGAGGGTCTGGCCCCGATCGAAGACGCGGTCGCCGAGCAACCGCAGCCGGCGGGCCAGCAGGTCGTACTGCGTGCGGAGGTCCCCCGGCGGCAACGGCAGGGCGGCCTCGTACACCTGCACGGAGTCGACGTAGAGGGCGGTCGTGCCGCGGAAGAACTCGTTGACCCGCTTGTCGTACGGATACGGGCGGAGCTTGCCGACCGCCTCGCGTGCGGTGCGAAAGGCGCCGAGGTCGTCGTCCAACCGGGCTTTGAAGTCGGTGGTCGACATGCTCCCGGCCATCCAGTCGTGGGCGCCGCTGGCGAGATCGGTCACGCGCTGGGCGATGCCGGTGCCGCCAAAGGCGGCCTGGGCTTCGGTTGACCACGCCTTGCTGGCGGCGCGTTCGGCGCTGGCGCGCCTGCCCAGTGAGCTGCTCGTCGTCGTCGACGGCGTCGACGCGCTCTTGCCCGTGTCGCCCTGCAGCCACGCGACGAGCGCGATCACGCCAACGGCGGCGCCGACGGCGCCGATGACGGCGAGGGTCGACGTGAGATTGCCGCGCCCGCGACGCGTGCGCGCCACGGTCTACTTGGCCGGTTGCGGCTCTTTGGGGAGGCCGAGCACGCGCTCGCCGACGATGTTGCGCATGACCTCGTCGGTGCCGCCGGCCACCCGCATGCCCGGCACGCCGAGCACGAACTCCGACCACGAGAAGGTGCCCCACTGGCCGCTGTCGGCAACCAGCAGCGGGCCCAGGGCCCGGCCCACGAAGTCCTGGATGCGCTGCATGTTCTGCGTGAGGGTGAGCTTGCCGATCGACATCTCCGGCCCCGGCAGCTGGCCTGCCTTGATCTTCTCCATGGCCCGCAGGTTCGTGTACCGGGCCACTTGTGAGTTGATGAAGATGTCGGCCAGCTTCTGGCGGAGCACAGGGTCCTTGTCCTTGCCCAGGGCGCGCAGCATGTCGGCCAGCCGCTGGCTGCCGATGTTGCTCACGCCCCCGCCGCCACCGCCGATCGACGCCCGCTCGTTCATCAGCGTGGTGAGGGCGACGGTCCACCCTTCGTTGACATCACCGAGGCGGTGGTCATCGGCGATGCGCACCTCGTTGAAGAACACCTCGTTGAAGGACGCTCCGCCCGTCATCTGCCGGAGGGGCCGCACCTCCACGCCCGGCGCGTGCATGTCGACGATGAAGCCGGTGAGGCCCTTGTGCTTGGGCTTGTCGGGGTCGGTGCGGCAGATGATCTCGCCGATGTCGCTGTACTGGGCGCCCGATGTCCACACCTTCTGGCCGGTGACGATCCACTCGTCGCCGTCCTTCTCGGCCTTGGTCTGCAGGCCGGCCAGGTCGGACCCGGCGCCCGGCTCGCTGAACAGCTGGCAGCCGACGATCTCACCTCGCCACATGGCACGCAGGTAGAGGTCCTTCGCCTTGTCGGTGGCGTGGGCCAGGATCGTCGGGGCCACCATGCCGAGGCCGATGCCGAACGGGCCGCTGCCGGGGGTGACGTACTCCGACTCGATCGCCTGGTAGGCGCGCTCGTAGCTCTTCGGCAGCTCGCGCCCGCCGTACTGCGAGGGACCGGTGATCCAACCGAAGCCGGCGTCGAACACCTTTTGGCGCCACTGCTTCGCCGCCTCGACCTCGGCTTGCTCCTGCTCGCGGTTCTTCTCGGCGAACAGCGCCACCTTGTCGGAGCCCTTGCCCCACTCCTCCACGGTCTGGGGCGGCCGCTTGGTGGTGTTGGCGTCGAGGAACGCCCGCGCCTCCGCCTCGAAGTCTTCTACCGAGATCGCCTCTGCCATCGTCCCCTCGCAGCTCCTTGACCGATCGGTCAAGACACTAGTGGCGCACCCCGGCGGGGCGACAGGCGCCGGTACCCTGCGGCCATGAACTTCCGCGAGGCCCTGATCCTGCGTGCATTTGCGGTGTGGACCGTCTACGTGTGGGTCACCCGCATCGGCAACGTCCTCGGCGACCACCAGCACGGCCACGGCTTCGGCTTCAAGGCCATCCACGTCACCCTGGCCATCATCTCCATCGCTTTCGCAGCCCTCTGCTTCTGGATCGTCCGAAACGTCCGCCGCCGCGACAAGCACGCCGCCGAAGCCCACTCCGACTGACCTCCGCCCTCCGCCCGCCTGCTTTTGCGCTTGAACTCGTCTGTGGGACGAGTTCAAGCGCTAAAGCGGACTGGTCTGGCTACTCGCCCGGTTGGAACTGGGCTTTTTGGAGGCGGGAGCTGAAGTCGATGGAGACGGCCTTCCACTCGCTGAACTCGTCCATGGCGTGGGGGCCGGCCTCGCGGAAGCCGTTGCCGGTGGACTTCATGCCGCCGAAGGGCATCTGGACTTCGGCGCCGATGGTGGGGGCGTTGACGTAGACGATGCCGAACTCGAGCTCGGTGACGGCGCGCATCGCCGCGGTCATGTCGTTGGTGTAGATCGACGCCGACAGGCCGTACTGCGTCGAGTTCGCAGCGGCGATGGCGGCGTCGAGATCGGGCACCGGGAGCACGGTGGTGACGGGCCCGAAGATCTCCTCCTGGGCGATGCGCATCGCGGGCGTGGCGTCGGTGAACACCGTCGGCGCGATGTAGTTGCCCTTCGACAGCACGCCCTCGTCGAGGACCTGGCCGCCGGTGAGCAGGGTGGCGCCGTCGTCGTGCTTGCCGACGCGGATGTACTCGAGCACGCGGTCACGTTGGGTCCGGTTGATCAACGGGGCCAGGTCGACGGTCTCGTCGCTGCCCGGACCGACCTTGTAGGACTCGGCCTTGGCCACCAACGCGTCGGCGAACTCCGGGTGCAGGCTCACGACGCGCGACGTCGCCGTGCAGCGCTGGCCGCTGGTCGCGAACGCACCCCACGCGATGCCTTCGACGGCCAGGTCGAGGTCGGCGTCGGGCATGACGATGGTGACGTTCTTCGACCCCAGCTCCATCGAGTAGCGCTTCATCTGGCGCCCACACTCGGCGGCGATGAGCTTGCCCGTCTCCAGCGAGCCGGTGAACGAGATGGCCCGCACGTCGGGGTGGGCGACCAGGGCGGCGCCCGCCTCCTCACCCGTGCCCTGCACCAGGTTGACGACGCCCGCCGGCAACCCCGCCTCGCTCACCAGCTCGACCAACCGCTGCGCGCACAGCGGCGTGTCTTCGGCCGCCTTCAACACGACGCAGTTGCCGGCCAGCAGCGCCGGCCACATCTTCCATGTCGGGATGGCGATCGGGAAGTTCCACGGCGTGATGAGGCCGACGATGCCGATGGGGTGGCGCATCGTCAGGCTGAACTTGCGGGGCAGCTCCGACGGGATCGTGTCGCCGACCGGCGCCCGGCTCTGCCCGGCCATGAAGTAGGCGAAGTCGATGCCCTCCTGGACGTCGCCCCGCGCTTCCTTCAACGTCTTGCCCATCTCGCGTGTCATCAGCTGCGACAGCGAGTCCTTCTCCCGCTCCAGTAAGCCGCCCACCCGCCGTATGACGTCCCCGCGCGCCGGCATCGGCGTGGCCGCCCACTCGGCGTACGCGGCCTTGGCCGCCGTCACCGCCTGGTCGACGTCGGCGCTGTTGCTGCGGGCGACCTCGCCCAGCACGTCGTCGCTGTCGGCCGGGTTCACGTCCTGCATCGTCCGCCCCGAACGGGATTCGACCCACCTACCGGCGATGAAGTTCATGGTCGAAGCGTAAGGTGCCGCGGGTGGACCGGTCGGACGCGGAGGAGTTGGACCGGGCCGACGAGCTGGCGCCCTTCCGCGAGCGCTTCGTCATTGACGACCCCGACCTCGTCTACGCCAACGGCAACTCCCTGGGGCGTCTGCCCCGCGAGACCGTCGAGCGGGTCGCCGATGTGCTGACCCATCACTGGGGGAGCCGCCTGGCCCGATCGTGGGACGACGGCTGGCTGGACGAGGCGCAGCGGGTGGGCGACGTGCTGGCCGCCGGCGTGCTCGGCGCTCGGCCCGGCGAGGTGCTGGTGTGCGACTCGACAACCGTCAACCTCTACAAGCTCGCCGTCGCCGCCCTCGACGCCCGGCCCGATCGGCGGAGCGTTGTCGTTGCATCGCACGAGTTCCCCACCGATCGCTACGTGCTGCAGGGGCTGGCCCAGCAGCGCGGTCTGGCCCTGCAGTGGGACGGCGAACCCGACCGCGACACCGCCCTCTGCGTGCGCTCGTTGGTCGACTATCGCACCGGTGCGCGGGCCGACCTGGCGGCTCGAACGGCCGCGGACCGCGCCGCCGGGGCGCTCACCGTGTGGGACCTCAGCCACGCCGCCGGCGTCGTGCCCGTCGAGCTGGACGCCGCGGGCGTCGACCTGGCCGTGGGCTGCACCTACAAGTACCTATGCGCGGGTCCCGGCGCGCCGGCGTTCCTCTACGTCCGCACCGAGCTGCAGCAACAGCTGCAATCGCCGATCTGGGGCTGGTTTGGGCAGCGCCACCAGTTCGCCATGGGCCCCGCCTACGACCCCCAGCCCGACATCCGGCGCTTCCACGCCGGCACCTCGCCCATCGTCGGCATTGCCGCGGTGGACGTGAGTGCAGCGCTGGTCGCGGAGGCGGGGATCGACCGGATGCGGGCCAAGAGCACCGCCCTCACGTCGCTCGCCATCGACCGCTTCGACGCGTGGCTGGCGCCGCTCGGCTTCACCCTCGCCACGCCGCGCGATCCGAATCAACGCGGCGGCCACGTGTCCGTGTGCCGCGCCGACGGGGCCGAGCTGTGCGCACGAGCGCGCGATGAAGAGCAGCTCATCACCGACTTCCGCCCGCCCGACATGGTGCGCCTGGGCTTCCCACCACTCGACACCCGCTTCGTCGACGTGTGGGACGCCATGGAGCGGCTCAGCCGAGTGTCACGTCCAGCGCCAGGGTGAGGCAGCGGCACCCGCCGCCCGCCTTGAGGAACTCGCTCACGTCGCACACGGCGACGTCGAAGCCCCACGCCTCGAGCTGACGGCCCACCTCGGGCGGGCACGAGGGCATCACCACGTTGGTGCCCACGACCACCGAGTTGGCGGTGAAGGCGAGAGCGTCGTCATCGCCCAGCACGATGGCCTCGGGCACCAGCGCCTCCAGCACGCGGCGGGCGTAGGAGTCCCAGCCCGACGGCGCCACGATCGCCCGCTGGTCGTCGAGCGGGCAGAACGTGAGGTCGAGGTGGTACAGCCGCTCGTCGACCAGCTCGACCGACCGCACCGGGGCGCCCGTCAACCGCGACAGGTACGCGTGCGACGCCGCGTCGGAACGGAACCGGTAGCCCGACACGAGCGTCCCGTTGAACGGGAGCGCGTCACCCGCGCCTTCGTGGGACACGCCGTCAGGCAGCTCGTCGACCGTGAACCCGTTGGACGTGAACCACTGCACGTCCCACGGCGTCTCTCCCTGGCGCTCGGGGTGACGGAAGCGCGCCGGCACGAACTGCGTGCCGTTGACGATGCCGGCGTTGGCCGTGAACACCAGGTCGGGCAGGTCGGGATGGGGATCGAGCATCTCGATCTGCGCACCCGCCGAGCGCAGCGCCGCGACCAACCCGTTCCACTGCTCGTAGGCGCGATCGCGGTCGACCACGACCTCGCGGTGCATCCACGGGTTGATCTCGTAGACCACGCCGAAGTGCTCGGGCGGGCACATCAGGTAGCGCCGCCCCCACGGGAGCGCGGTCACGACGTCAGCAGCTGATCGCAGAGATCGCGGGTGAACAGCCCCACGTCGGTGACGATGCCCAGGGCCTGGTGGCTGCCCCGGTCGGCCAGCTTGGTGACGACCGCCTGGTTGATGTCGACGCAGAACGTCTCCACGCCCGCCGGCAGCAGGTTGCCGGTGGCGATGGCATGCAGCGTCGACGCCAGCATCAGTGCCACGGTGACGCCCGGCAGCAGGTAGCGCATGGCGTCGGCTGCCTCGACCACGTTGGGGTAGACGTCGGGCAGGGGACCGTCGTCGCGCACCGAGCCGCCCAACACGAAAGGCACGCCCCGTCGCACGCACTCGTACATCACGCCGCCGTCGACGTAGCCCGCGTCCACGGCCGCCGCGATCGAGCCGTAACGGCGCACCTCGTTGATCACGCGCAGGTGGTTGCTGTGCCCGCCCTCGGTGCCGACCCCTTCCTGCACCGAGATGCCAAGTGATGTGCCCAGCACGTTCGACTCGATGTCGTGCGTCGCGAAGCCGTTGCCCGCGAACAGCACGTCGATCCACCCGCCCTCGACCAGCCGGGCCACGTCCGGCCCGGCGCCGGTGTGGATGACCGCCGGCCCGCACACCGCCAGCACCTTGCCGCCTGCGTCTTTGGCCAGGCGGATGCGGTGGGCGACGTCGGCGACCAGCAGCCCTTTGGGCTTCTCCGACGACACCTCGGACGCCATGAACTCGAACGGGTTGGCCCCGCGCGGCCGCTCGAGGGGCGTGACCCGCACGCCCTCACTCCCGACGACGAAGCGGTCGCCGGCCCGCACCTTGTGCATGGGAGCGGTGCGCACCCGGTTGCCAGACGTGACGAGCAAGCCGCAGTCCATCTCGGGGTTCTCGCAGTCGACCCAGTGGCCTTCGATGCGCACGGCGGTGGGCAGGTTGGTGGTGGAGTAGAAGCCGGGCGGCAGCACGCCGTCGCGGTCGGCCACGACCAGTTCGGCATCGGTGACGTGCACGCGGTTGGCGCCGTGCACCTGCAGCTCGGTGAGCAGCGTGGTCAACGCGTCGTCGTCGCCGGCCCGCACCTCGAGCTGCACGCGGCTGGTGTCGGCGTTGGTCTTGCCGATGTCGACGTCGAGCACCTGGTAGTCGGCGCCCGCGGCCAGGATGACGTCGAGCACCTTGGCGAGGATCAACGAGTCGATGATGTGACCCTCGACCTCGATCACCTCAGACGCCAATGATGCCTCCACCTGCGGCCATCGGCGGGTCCCGATCGTCGATGGACGGACCCGATTCCTCGTCAGGGGTCGGCACGTGCTCGTCCGTCCCGACGGTGGGTTCGGGCTTCAGGCGGCCCCGTCGTTCGTCGTAGATGTCGCGCCCGATCACCTGGATCACGCCTGCGGCGGGGATCGCCAACAGCGCCCCGAGCACGCCGAACGCCTCGACACCGATCAGCACACTCACCAGCACCATCAGCGGGTTGATGTCGACCGTGCGCGCCATCACCGTCACCTGCAGCACGTGGTTCTCGAACTGCTGGTACGCGATGAAGAAGATGATCGTGCCGATACCCGCGGCCGGGGAGTGCAGGAAGGCAACCAGCACTGCGGGGATGGCGCCCAACGTGGCGCCGACCATGGGGATGAGGTCGGCGAAGCCGACCCACAGGCCGAGCACGCCCATGAACGGGACGCCGATGATCCACAGAAAGATGAACGTGGCCACCCCCGCGATGACACTGATGAGCAGGTTGCCGAACATGTAGCCGGTAAGGGCGCGCGCGCAGTCGCCACCAACACGCCGCACGCGCTCGCGGGTGGGTGGCGACAACGCGCCCAGCCCGCTCTGCAGCATCGACGGCCCCTGCATCAGCATGAGGATCGTGAGGACGAGGATGGTCACGAGGGCGATCAAGCCTCGGGCGACCGTGCCCGCCGTTTTCAGGCCCCGCTTGCCGACGTCGGAGAGGGTGCTCTTGAGCTTCTTCTGGTTCTTCTCGACGTAGTCGTCGATCTTGTACTTCTTGACCAGGTGGCCGACCCACCCGCGGCCCGCCTTGGCGTCGGCGACGTACTTGGGCAGGTGATCGGAGAACGTGGTGGCCTGGTCGACGATCGGCCGGATGAACGCGTAGAGCATGGCGGCCAAGAGCGCGAGCCCGGTGAGGAACACCAACAGGGTGGCCAGCGACCGGCGCAGCTTGGCCCGCTGCTCGAGGAAGTCGACGGCGGGGCCGAGAACGATGGCGAAGAAGGCGGCGATGACCATCCAGCCGAGGATGCGCTTGACCGACCACAGCAACCACAGGCCGACCACGGTGCCGAGGACGATCCCGACGGTGGCGAGGATCGTTCGGACGGGGACGTGGTCGTGCGGAGCTCGGGCCGGGCTGGGCTCCATCGCGGCCAGCGTACCCAGCCGACTACGCTCCCAAGCCCATGGGCCAGCCCATCACCGTCGTCCAGAAACCCACGACGCGTTCCGGCGTCGTTCGCTTCGAGCTCAACCGCAGCCTCACGGGCATGGGCCACGAGCGCTACCGGTCCGCGGCCGATGCCGTCGGCGACCGGCCGCCCGACGTGCTGGCCCGGCTCCTGTTCGAGCAGGGCGGGGTGCAATCGGTGCACGTCTACTCCAACGAGGTCACCGTCGAACTCGAGCCCGGCGCGACCGGTGACGGGTTCGTCGAGCTCATCCACGACCTCTTCATCCACTACCGCCCGGGCGTCACACCTTCGATTCCCTGAATGCGGGACGATGGAGGCAGCGATGCCGCCATCACATTCATCGGCTACCGACCCGTGGGAGGCAGTTCTCGAACGCCTTGACGACGCGGCCAAGCTGACCGCGGTCGACCCCGACATCCACCGCATGCTGCGGCGTCCGCAGCGGGTGCTCGAGGTGTCGATCCCCATCCGGATGGACGACGGCCGCGTCGCGGTGTTCACCGGCTGGCGGGTGCATCACGACACGACGCGCGGGCCGGCCAAGGGCGGGATCCGCTTCCACCCCGACGTGGACGCCCATGAGGTGACGGCGCTGGCCGCCAACATGACCTTCAAGACGGCGGTGGCCAACCTGCCGTTCGGGGGCGCCAAGGGTGGCGTGCGCTGCGATCCCCGCCTGCTGTCGCTGGGTGAGCTCGAACGCCTGACCCGTCGGTACACGATCGAGATCTCGCCCCTGCTCGGGCCCGACAAGGACGTGCCGGCACCCGACGTCAACACCGACGGCCGGGTGATGGCGTGGCTGATGGACACGCTGTCGATGATCAGAGGCGAGCTCTTGACCGCGTCGGTCACGGGCAAGCCGCTGGCGGTCGGCGGCACCCTCGGCCACGCCGGGGCCACGTCGAGCGGCGTGCTGGTGTGCGTGCGCGCCGCGTTCAACGCCGTCGGTCGCCCGCTGGTCGGCAGCCGGGCGATCATCCAGGGCTTCGGCAAGGTGGGCGGCCCGCTGGCGTTCCTGCTCTCCTCGGCGGGCATGCGCGTGATCGCGGTGAGCGACGTCACCGGCGCGGTGCACAACCCCGGTGGCATCGATGCGTTCGCGCTGTCTGACCATGTGGCGGCCACGGGTGGCGTGGCCGGCTTCGACATGGCCGACCCCATCGACGAGCGCGACATGTGGGCGCTGGAGTGCGAGCTCATCGTGCCCGCCGCTCTCGACGGCGCCATCGACGCCGACGTGGCGTCGCGCATCAAAGCCGGCGTCATCGTCGAGGCGGCCAACGGGCCGACGTTGCCGGAGGCCGACCCGGTGCTCGACGAGCGGGGCGTGTTCGTGGTGCCCGACATCCTGGCCAACGCGGGTGGCGTGACCGCGTCGTACTTCGAGTGGGCCCAGAGCCGGCAGGGCTACGCGTGGGACGAAGAGACCGTCGCCACCCGCCTGCGCAGCACCATGGAAACGGCGTTCGAGGCGGTGTGGGCCAAGGCCACCAACCTCAACGTGTCACTGCGCCGCGCCGCGTTCGCGCTCGCGGTCAACCGCGTCGCCGATGCCATCGCGGCCCGCGGGCTGTTTCCGTAGCCGCTCAGTCCAGCTCGCGAATTGCGTCGCCGACGCTGATCGTCCCGCCCGTGACGATGTCGGCGCGCAGGCCGCCTTGGCCCTCGAGCGCGTCTTTCACGCCGTCGGCCGTGAGCGACTCGAGGTGGGCGCACGGCGGGCAGTCGCGCACGCCGACGAGTTCCACCGGGCCGATGGCAAACCGTTTGCCGATGAGGCTGAGCAGGTCGATGCCGCTGGTCTCGATGTTGCGGCGCGACTCACCCGGCCTGAGGCCGGCGGCGATACCGGCTAGCTGCGTCACGAGGGTGACGTGGCGGCCGGGCCCGCCGCGCGGGGAGTAGGTGCCCTCGCCCACGCTGTAGCGGTCACCGACCAGGCCGGCGCCCGCTTTGGCCTCTGCTGACGCCACGGCCTCGCACGGCGCCGTGGCCGATCCGGCGATGAAGATCCCTTCGACTCTGCCCTCGCTCGATCGCATACAAGTATGATACAAGTGGACGCATGCCGACGCCAGCCTCTTCCGCCAAAGATTCTTGGGACCCGCAGCAGTACGACCGCTTCCAGGCCGAGCGCTCGCAGCCGTTCTGGGACCTGGCGGCGTTGTTGCAGCCGGTGGCGGCACCGACCTTGCTCGACCTCGGATGTGGCACCGGCGAACTGACGGCGCAGCTCCACGCCCGCATCGGGGCGTCGACGACGCTCGGCATCGACAACTCGACCGCCATGCTCGAGAAGGCGGCGCCGTACGCGAGCGACGACGTGCGCTTCGAGTCGGGCGACATCGCCGCCGTCGATGCCGCCGACACCGGCACGTTCGACCTCGCCGACTTGGTCGGCTCCGCCGACATTGTGTTCTCCAACGCCGCCATGCAATGGGTGCCCGACCACGAGTCGGTGCTGGCGCGCTGGGCAACGCTCCTGCGCCAAGGCGGGCAGCTGGCTGTGCAGGTGCCCTCCAACGCCGACCACCCGTCGCACGTGCTGAGCGCGGAGGTGGCGACCGAGTCACCGTTCGTCGAAGCCATGGGCGGTACACCGCCGCCCGACCCCGTGCTCGGCGTCCTCAAGCCCGAGCAGTACGCGGTGATCCTGGACAAGCTCGGCTTCACCGAGCAGCACGTGCGCCTGCAGGTCTACGGCCACCGGCTCGACACCACCGCCGACGTCGTCGAGTGGACCAAGGGCACCAGCCTCACGCGTTTCCGCACGGCGCTCAACGACGACGCGTTGTTCGACGCCTTCGTTGCGCGCTACCGCCAACGTCTGCTCGACTGCCTCGGTGAGCAGAGTCCGTTCTTCTACCCGTTCAAGCGGGTTCTCCTGTGGGGGCGCATGACATGACATCGGCACCCGACGCGGCGCCCACGCAAGCGGCTTGGTTCGACGAGGCCCGCTTCGGCATGTTCGTGCACTGGTCGGCGTCGAGCCAGCAAGGTGTCGAGCTGTCGTGGCCGATGGTGGGCGGCATCCCCGCCCTGCCGTACGGCACGCCGATGGCCGTCGACGACTACTACCGCGGGGCCCTCGACTTCGACCCCAAGCCCGACAGCCCGCGCGCGTTCGTGGCCGCGGCCAAGGCCGCCGGCATGGGCTACGCGGTGCTCACCACCAAGCACCACGACGGCTTCTCGATGTTCCCCAGCGCGTTCAGCGACTTTTCGATCGCCCAGGCCGCCTACGGACGCGACATCGTGCGCGAATACGTCGACGCCTTGCGAGCCGAAGACATGCGCGTGGGCTTCTACTACTCGTTGTCCGACTGGCATCAGCCGGATTACCCGGCCTACGGCGCCGACGAGTCGTCGTACCTCGCCTACCTCGGCAAGCGGTCGGAGCCGGAGGCGTGGGCGCGTTACGTCGACATCATGTTCGGGCAGGTGCGTGAGCTGCTCACCAACTACGGACAGATCGACGTGCTGTGGTTCGACGGTCAGTGGGAGCGCACGGCCGACGAGTGGAAGGCCACCGAGCTCGAGCAGATGATCCGCGAGCTGCAGCCCGGCATCCTGATCAACGACCGCCTGCCCGGCGGCGGCGACATCACCACCCCCGAGCAGGGCGTCCCCGACGACGTTCCCACCGGTCGGTGGGAGACGTGCATGACGATGAACCGCACGTGGGGCTACTGCCCGGCCGACCACGAGTACAAGTCGGCCCACGACCTCGTGCACACGCTGTGCGAGATCGCCGGCAAGGGCGGCAACCTGCTGCTCAACGTCAGCCCGACGGGCACCGGCGAGTTGCCGCCCGAGCAGCTGGAGCGGCTCGAAGTGGTGGGACGCTGGATGCGCGACCACGGCGAATCCATCCGGGGCACGACCGCCGGGCTCGAGGCGTGGCAGTTCTACGGGCCGTCGACGCGCAAGGGGAACCGGTTGTTCCTGCACCTGCCCTGGCGGCCGTACGACAGCTTCCGGGTGCGAGGCATCCGGCTGAACGCCGTGCAATCGGTGAAGCACCTTGCCACCGGCGAGGCGCTGGAGTGGACCAAGCGGGCCACCGCCCAGCAGGAGATGTTCGGCCGCGACCCCGTCGGCGACCTGGTGATCTCCGTGCCCGAATGGTTGCTCGATCCGGTGGCGACGGTGGTTGAGGTAACCCTTGCCGACTAAGAAGGTCGGAAAGGTCCTCTAGAGTGGTCCGATGCACTTCGACGGCGGAGTGGCGGCCGCCGGCCTGATCGTCGGCTTCGTCGTAGGCCTCACCGGCATGGGCGGCGGCGCCCTCATGACGCCGATCCTCGTGTTGATCTTCAACGTGCAGCCGTTGGCCGCGGTATCCAGCGACCTGGTGGCGTCGGTGATCATGAAGCCGGTCGGGGCGGGCGTGCATCTCCGGCGCGGAACCGTGCACAAGGAGCTGGTGCGCTGGCTGGTGATCGGGTCGGTGCCGTCGGCGTTCCTCGGCGTGATCATCCTCAAACAGCTGGGCCACGGCGACGCCGTGCAGAACAACCTCAAGCTGGCTCTCGGCATCGCGTTGCTGGTGGCGTCGGCGTCGATCGTCGCCAAGACGGCGCTGCAGGCGTTCCGCCCGGTGGCGCGCGAGCACCACGGCCCGCTCGCGGTGAAGCCGGTGCCCACGGCCCTCATCGGCGTGGCCGGGGGGCTGGTCGTCGGCATGACGTCGGTGGGGTCGGGCTCGCTGATGATCGTGATGCTGTTGCTGCTGTACCCGATGCTGTCGGCCTCCGAGCTGGTGGGCACCGACCTGGTGCAGGCCATCCCGCTGGTCGCGTCGGCGGCGCTCGGACACCTGCTGTTCGGCGACTTCAAGCTCGGTCTCACCGCGTCGTTGCTCGTGGGCTGCCTGCCCGGTGTGTACATCGGTGCGCGCGTGTCGGCCAAGGCCCCCGACCGCATCATCCGTCCCGCGTTGGTGTTCGCGCTGCTGGCGTCGGCCCTCAAGTTGCTCAACGAGCCGACGACGGCGTTGGGCATCACGCTCGGGGTGGCGGCCGTGTTCGGGCTGCCCGCCTTCTACTGGTTGTCGAACCGGCCTACGCGCGTCCCTGTCGACGCCTGAACGTCGCCGCCGTGGCGGCGGCGGCGCCGATCAGCACGGCCAGGGCCAGCCCGCCCAGTGGGCCCGGAACCCCGTCGTCGTCGCTCGACGCCTCGAGGTGGGCGGCCGCCACCTGACCGCGCCGCACCGTTGTGGTGGTCACGTTGGCGGGCGCGGGCGCCGCGTCGTTGAGGCTGCTGGGCGCGGGCGCGACGACGTCGAGACCGGTGGTCGACGTGCCGCTCACTGCGCCGCCACCGGTGCGGGGTGCCGACGTGGTGCGGGTACGACTCGTCGTGGCCGGCGAGGTCCCGGGTGGTGCGGTCGTGACGCCGCCGCCCACGGGCCCGGTGGCCGCCACCGCGGCGGCCAGATCGAGACGCCCGGCGCAGCCGCACCACGAGCCGGCTGATTTGTTGGCCGTGGCGAGGATGGTGTTCACGGCCTGCTGGCGCGACTGCCCGCGGGCGAGCAGCAGGGCCAGGCCGCCGGCCACGTGTGGGGTCGCCATCGAGGTGCCCTGGAGGAGCGAGTAACGCCCGCCCGAGTACGTCGACAGCACACAGAGCGAGGGCTGCGAGCTGCACCCGTTGGGCGCGTCGCCCCCCGGCGCCACGATCGCCCACTTGGCGTTGCCCAGGTCGCTCGAATAGAACGCGGCCTCGTCGTTGGGGCCGCTGGCGCCGACGACGATGGCGTCGAGGGTGCCGTAGTTGGCACTGCTGCCGAACAGCGCGCCGCCGTCGTTGCCGGCCGCGATCACCGGGATGGCGCCGCCCTGCCACGCCTCCTCGACGGGATCGCGCAGGTCACTGGGGCCGCGGAACAGGCCGGTGCCGAGGAGGCCGTTGCTGCTGTCGCCCAGGCTGAGGTTGATCACCTGCACGTGCGCCACGCTCGTCAGCCAGCGGATGCCCGCGGCGATGTCGTTGATGTTGGCGCACGGCTGACAGCTCGAGTCGTTGGGGTCGTTGTGGAACGCGTTGGCCACGTAGAGGCGCGCCGACGGCGCCACGCCGACGACCCCGATGTTGTTGTCTTTGTCGGCGGCGATGATGCCTGACACGTGGGTGCCATGGCCCTCGATGTCCTGACCGCCGTTGGCGCAGTGCGAGGGGTCGCCGCTGTTGTCGTTGCAGGTGACGAGGGCGGCGACGCGCCCGGCCAGATCGGGGTGGTTGACGTCGACACCGGTGTCGACGATGCCGACGCGCACATTGGCGCCGGTGCTGGTGTTCCACGCTTCCGGCGCGCGCACCTTCTGCAGGTTCCACAGCTGCCCGAACGCAGGATCGTTGGACGCGTGCACCGGTGCTGCGAACATCAGCAGCAGCGCCGGGGCGAGCGCGATCGCCACCTTCCTCCAGCCCATCGACCGATGGTGCCACGGTCTGCGCAACGTGCGATCGCGCCCCGGCGGACAATTCGCCACACCGGGGACCAACCGGACGGTGATTTGTTGCTCAGCCCGCGGGTGGGCCCGCCTTGATCACGTCGCGCACCCAGTCGAGCTTCTCTTCCATCCAGAACGACAGCGCGTACCAGTCGACGCCCGCCGCCTTGTACGCCTTGGCCTGGTCGGGCGGGCCGTGCAGGCAGATGTCGAGATGGGTGTCGGTCGTGCGCTGCTTTTCGATGTCGGCGCGGATGCTGCGCACCTCGTCGGGCGTGGGCTGGCCCTTGTCGCCGAACGGAATCACGCCCTCGCACCGGGCGGCGCGTCGCGTCGGCCCGGGCCGCAGCGGGAACAAGGCGGCTGACCAGATCGGGATGCTCGGCTGCTGCACCGGCGTCGGCAGGAAGCGCACGCGCTCGACCGTGTGGTTGTCGCCGTAGTAGCTGACCTCCTCGCCCGACCACAGGCTGCGGATGATCTCGATGCCGTCGTCGACGAGGGCGGCGCGCGTCTTGTCGTCGACACCGGGCTCGTTGAAGGCGGAGAACTCGCGCCAGAAGTCGATGCCGAGGCCGACGCCGAGCACCAGCCGCCCGTTGCTCAGGTGGTCGAGCGTCACCGCCTCACGCGCCACCTTCCAGGGCCGGCGCCGGGCCAGGGGCGTGACGAGGGGACCGAGGCGGATGCGTTCGGTGGCGCACGCCATGGCGGTGAGGGCGACCCACGAGTCGGCGAACGGCACCTCCTGTTCGAACAGCACGTGGTCCCACAGGTAGAAGCCGTCCCACCCCGCCTGCTCGGCCTCGCCCGCCAGATCCACCAGCAGGTTGACGTCGCCGAACGTCCCGAACGGCGGCGCATACAAGCAGTGCTTCATGGGCCGGACAGTAGGTGTCCGAATTGGGGTTCGCCCGCTTGACGGGTACGAACAGACGTTCGATACTCGGGAGGTGGCGGTGGCTGCCCCACTCTCGCGTGCGATCGACCCTCGGCCCGAGGGGCTGCAGGAGGTGGTGGGCCGCGCCCGCCCGGTCACGCTGGCGGGGGAGCAGCTGCTCCCGGTGCTGCCCGAGCTGTCGGAGCTGCTGGTGGGCGGCGGCCTGCGCCGGGGGACCTCGGTGGCGGTGGCCAACTCGACCACGCTGGCGCTGCGGCTGCTGGTGGGCGCGTCGCAGGCGGGGTCGTGGTGCGCGGCGGTGGGGCTGCCGTCGTTGGGCGTCGTTGCCGCGGCCGAGGCGGGGCTGGTGTTGGAGCGGCTCGCCCTCGTGCCCCACCCGGGCGAACCGTCGCAGTGGGGCACGATCGTCGCCGCCCTGCTCGACAGCCTCGACGTGGTGTTGGTGCGCCCACCAGCGCGTGTACGCATTGCCGACTCCCGCCGGTTGCTGGCACGCGCACGCGAGCGGGGCAGCGTGTTGGTCGCCATGGGCAACTGGGACGGCGCCGACGTGCGCCTGTCGGTCGCCGGCCAGTCGTGGGAAGGCGTCGGCCGCGGCTACGGCCACTTGCAGACTCGCACCCTCGACGTCGTCGCTACCGGCCGGGGCGCGGCCGCCCGCGAACGTCGCGCCACCCTCGCCTTGTCGGCATGACGGCCACGCGCACGCTCGTCGTCTGGTGTCCCGACTGGCCGGTGACAGCCGCGGGCATCGACGCAGAGACACCGGCGGCGGTGGTGTTCGCCAACCGCGTCGTTGCCTGTTCGGCGGGCGCGCGCGGCGAAGGCGTGAAGCGCGGCCTGCGCCGCCGCGAAGCGCAAGGTCGCTGCCCCGAGCTGGTGATCATCGAACACGACCCCGGCCGCGACGCCCGCGCCTTCGAACCCGTTGTCGCTGCCGTCGAGTCGCTCACCCCCCGCGTCGAGATCGTCCGCCCCGGATTGTGCGCGCTGGCGACGCGCGGCCCGTCCCGCTACTTCGGCGGCGACCACGCCCTCGCCCGCCTCATGGCTGACACGGTCACGATGACGTCTCCCGCCGTTCTGGCACCCCGATCGGTACCTGACGCGCCCGATCGGGGTGCCAGAACGGAAGAGAGAGGGTTCCCGTCGCAGGTGGGGATCGCGGACGGGTTGTTCGCGGCGGAGTTGGCGGCGCGCCAAAGCCTGGTGGTGCCGGCGGGGGAGAGCCCGCAGTTCCTGGCGCCGTTCCCCATCGACGCGCTCGACCGGCCGGAGCTGGCCGACCTGCTGCAGCGGTTGGGCATCCGCACCCTCGGCGCGTTCGCGGCGCTGCCTGCCACCGACGTCCTCGCTCGGTTCGGGCCCGAGGGCGCGGTCGCGCATCGCCTGGCGCGCGGGCGCGACGAGCGGATGGTGGCGGGACGCCAACCGCCGCCCGACCTGTCGGTGTCACTCGAGCTCGACCCGCCCGCCGAGCGCGTCGACACGGCCGCCTTCGCGGCCAAGCAGCTGGCCCACGAGCTGCACGAGCAG